>SKRJ01000368.1 GCA_007118555.1 Anaerolineae bacterium
ATGCAGGGGGCATCGTCGATGGCGACACCGTCACGCGGGCGGCCGAGTTGGGCGTGGACGTGTCCGAGGAGCTACGCCGCCACAATAGCTGCGGGATGCTGCGCCGCCTCGGGGATGCCATCGACACCGGCATCCTCAATACCAACGTGCAGGATCTGCGCGTCGTGTACGTGGGCGAGCGCGACTAGCGGCGACGTAGACGCCGGCCCCACTAGGGATGCATGGGATGGGGAACTGCCCGCCGGTGCCCTGTTACGCCTCTGGCGTCGGCTTGGGCTGCAACGCCGCCCGCGCCTCGCGGCTGCTGATGAACGACAGTGCGATGGCCACGGCGGCAAAGACGCCGCCGGCCGCCAAAAAGACTGTGGGCGCCGAGGTGGCCGCCATCAGCGCCGCGCCGATGAGCGGACCCACCGCAAAGCCCACCGAGCCCGCGCTGGTGCTCAGCCCCAGGGCCGACCCGGTCTGCTCCTTGGGCACGCTGCGCACCACCATGGCGTTGATATTGGGCGCGATCCCGCCGCGGAACAGCCCCTGCACGCTGAGGGCCGAGCCCAGGGCGATCACCGAGCGGGCCAGGGCCTGGGGCACGTACAGGATGGCGGCGCCGATCGAGCAGCCGATCAGGACCTTGCGGTTGCCGATCCGGTCCGAGAGGCGCCCCACCACCAGCGCCGAGACGGCCGCCGTAATGGCCGACAGGCCCGTCACCGTGCCCGCCGTGCTGGCGAGACGGTCCTGATTCACCACCAGTTGCTGGATGAAGAGGGGCATCACGGGCCCCAGCAGGCCAAAGGTGAGGTTGACCGCCAGCGCCGTGCCGATGAGCACCACCAGGGCCGGGCTCCTGAGGAGTTGTCGAAAGCCGCCCAGGGCCGAGTGCTGTCGAGACGCCACCACGTTGGCGGCCGTCTCCTCGGGCTCACGCACCAAGAACAGCACGGGAATGAGGGCCAGCACCACGATGGCCGAGGAAAAGTAGAACGTCGAGCGATAGCCGAACAGATCGGCGATAAACCCACCCGCCATGGGGCCCAGCGAGGAGCCGATGAACAGCGCCGTCTGTTGCAGGCCCAGGCTGTAGGCCAGCCGGTTCTTGGGCGAAGAGGTGGCCAGCAGGGCCGCCGCCGCCGCGGGGGTGCCCGTCACGCAGCCCTGGATCACCCGCAGGACCAGCAACTGGGTCGGCGTGCGCGCAAAGCTCATCAAAAAGAGCATGGTCATGGTGCCGATCATGGCCCGCACCAGCATCACCTTGCGGCCATGGCGATCGCCCAGCACGCCCCAGATAGGGGTAAAGACAGCAAACCCGATGGCCCCCAACGACTGGTACATGCCGGTCCATGCCCCCACCTGGGCCATGTCGGTCATGCCCAGCTCCTGGACATAATAGGGGATCAGGATGATCGAGGCCTGAAAGGCCAGGATGGTAAACACCTGCGCGAACGAGATCGCGACCAGGTTCCGTTGCCACAGGGGCCAACGCTGGAATCGTGATACCAAGACGAGTCCTCCAAGATGAATGGCGTCAATATAGCCGTGACCCGCTGCCCCGTCAAAAGGGCGTAGCCTGACGCAAACGGCCATTGCGCGCAAATGGCCATTGCGGCGCAAACGGTCATTGCGGCGACACTGGCGAGAGGCGCTCGTCGATGCAGGAAATCCTGCCTTATCATCTGCCTGTCGAACACTTGTTCTGCAACGCTTGCCGGCCCTGCTCGTCATAATCCTATATATTGTGTCTGCTTGAGAGTATACCCACTACCGGTAGGGACTCGTACGAGGATGGGACAAAAGGCGCCGAATTTACGCAGTTCGGCTTGCAGAATCTCTGGTATGGGCGTATAATGGAGGCATACTAGACCCCTGGCCTCCTCGTCAGGCTTTGCATTTCAACGGTAGGCTTATTGATGAGGGGCGTCACATTCACTCGGAGGCAGGGCATGCAACCCGTATCCATTCGTCAAGTGCTCAAACGCGATGGCCGTCTGGTTCCTTTTGACCAGGCCAAGATCACCGACGCGATCTTCAAGGCGGCCCAGGCCGTAGGTGGTGATGACCGGGAGCGCGCCGTCTTTATCTCGGATGCCGTAGTGAGGGAGCTCGAGTCGCGCCACGGCGAGCGGGGCGTGCCGACTGTTGAAGAAATCCAGGATCTGGTCGAGAGCTCTCTGATTCACTATGGACACGCCAGGACCGCCAAGGCCTATATCCTCTACCGTGACCTGCACAGCAAGCTCCGCGACATTCGCTCGCTGGTGGATGCCAACGAGTTGATCGACGGCTATCTCGATCAGCTCGACTGGCGCGTCAAAGAGAACAGCAACATGAGCTTTTCTCTGCAGGGGCTCAACAACCACATCTTTTCCGCCGTCAATAGCTCCTACTGGCTCAACCGCCTGTTCCCCAAGGCGCTCCGGGATGCCCATATCAGCGGCGACGTCCACCTGCACGACCTGTACATTCTGGCCGTCTATTGCTGCGGTTGGGATCTGCGCGATCTGCTGATCCGCGGCTTTGGCGGCGTGCCCGGCAAGGTGCACTCCAGCCCCGCCAAGCATTTCCGCTCGGCCCTGGGCCAGGTGGTCAACTTTTTCTACACCATCCAGGGCGAGTCGGCCGGCGCCGTGGCCTTTGCCAATTTTGACACCTTCCTGGCGCCCTTTATCCGCTATGATGGCCTGACCGAAAAAGAGGTCCGCCAGGCGCTCCAAGAGTTTATCTTTAACCTGAACGTGCCTACCCGGGTCGGCTTTCAGACCCCCTTTACCAACCTGACCTTTGATCTGACCGTGCCCGATGCCCTGGCCGACGAGTATGTCATTATCGGGGGCGAGCCGCAGGACACCCAGTATCGCGAGTTCCAGCAAGAGATGGACATGCTGAACCGCTGCTTTGCCGAGCTGATGCTGGCCGGCGATGCCAACGGGCGCGTGTTTACCTTCCCGATCCCGACCTACAACATCACGCCCGACTTTGACTGGGACAATCCCAAGCTCGACCCTATCTGGCAGATGACGGCCAAGTACGGCATCCCCTACTTTGCCAACTTTGTAAACTCGGACCTCAGCCCCGACGACGTGCGCTCCATGTGCTGTCGCCTGCGCCTGTCCAACAAAGAGTTGCGCAAGCGCGGCGGCGGGCTGTTCGGCTCGAATCCGCTCACAGGCAGCATCGGCGTCGTGACGCTGAACATGGCCCGCATCGGCTATCTGGCCGATAGCGAGCAGGACTTTTTAGATCGGGTGAGCCACCTGATGGACCTCGCCAAGGAGGCGCTGTCGATCCGCCGCCGTGTCATCGAGCGTTTCACCGAGGGGGGCCTCTACCCCTACTCGCAGCACTATTTGGAGGGCGTCAAGGCCCAGACGGGCCAGTACTGGGGCAACCATTTCAACACCATCGGGCTGAACGGCCTGAACGAGGCCTGCCTCAACTTTATGGGCCTCGACCTCACCGACGAGAGCGCCCGCGCCTTTGGCACGCGCGTGCTCAACTTTATGCGCGACCGGCTGCAGCAGTACCAGGAAGAGTCGGGCGAGATGTACAACCTGGAGGCGACCCCCGCCGAGGGCACCAGCTATCGCTTTGCCATGCTGGATCGTAACCTGTATCCGGACATCCTGGCCGCCGGCGACGAGAGCTCTGTGGGCGAGCCGTACTATACCAACTCGAGCCAGTTGCCCGTCAACGCCACCGACGATCTGTTCGAGGCGCTCGACTGGCAGGACGGCCTTCAGACGCGGTATACC
>SKRJ01000261.1 GCA_007118555.1 Anaerolineae bacterium
AAAAAAGACGCGATAGTCGCGATAGTAGGCGTCGCGGGCCGTGGACTCGCAGCACATGTTGGACATGATGCCCGTGATGACCAGATCCTCGATCTTGAGGCAGCGCAGGACCGTCTCCAGGTCGGTGTTATAAAAGGCCGAGTAGCGGTGCTTGTCCACCACCTTTTCGCGGGGCAGGGGCGCCAGGTCGGGGTGAATCTCGGCCTCGGGGCTGCCCTCGATGCACTTGCCCTCCCACCACCAGCCCATGATGCCGCTGTCCAGGTCGTCGGGGTGGTGCACGTGCCGGGTATAGAGCACGGGACGGCCGGCCCGGCGAAAGGCGTCTACCAGTTGCTGCACCCTGGGCAGGATCGCGAGGCCGCCGCAGGTGTAGGTGGGCGACGCGGGGTCGAGGAAGAACCTCTGCATATCGACCACGAGCAGGGCGCTGGCGGCCACGTTGAGCTGCATCTCGTGCTGGTTGAACGGACGAATCTGCTCCAGCCAGGCCTGCGTGCGGCCGGCCAGGGTCTCGGCGGTGACATAGGGCTCCATGGGGCTCCTTTGCGGGGTCGAGTGGGCGGGTCGGATGCGACGACAGAGTATGCCGGGGTTGGCCCGGGGCGTCAACTGGCCGCAGGGCAGGCGGATGAATCGTGGCGCTCGTGGCGCTTTGGAGAACCGGCCCTCCCACGCTATAATATACAATTGCCGTAGGAGTAATGTGACCCTCGGCCCACCCGGCCGGGGGTTTTGCCTGCCCACGAATCGAGAGAACCCATGTACCGAGAGCAGACCCATCTGCGCAATATCGCCATCATCGCCCACGTCGACCATGGCAAGACCACCCTCGTCGACGGCCTGCTCAAGCAGGCTCGCGTCTTTCGCGAGAACCAGCTCGTCGCCGAGCGCGTCCTCGACTCGAACGCCCTGGAGCGCGAGCGGGGTATCACGATCCTGGCCAAGAACACGGCCATCAGCGTGTGGGATCCCGTCGGCGAGCAGCAGGTCAAGATCAATATCGTGGACACGCCCGGCCACGCCGACTTTGGCGGTGAGGTCGAGCGGGTGCTCAACATGGTCGATGGCGTGCTGCTGCTGGTGGACGCCGCCGAGGGGCCCATGCCCCAGACCCGTTTTGTGCTGAAAAAGGCCCTGGCCATGGGGCATCAGGTGGTCGTGGTGATCAACAAGGTGGACCGCAAGGGCGCTGACCCCGACGATACCCTGAACCGCACGTTCGACCTGTTCATCGAGCTGGGCGCCACCGATGCGCAGGCCGATTTCCCCATCGTCTATGCCAACGCCCTCACCGGACAGGCGGGCCTCACGCCCGAGCTCGGGCCCGACCTGAGCCCGCTCTTTGACGCGATCCTGAGCCACGTGCCCGCGCCGCGGGTGGACCCCGACGCGCCGCTGCAGATACTGGTCACCAGCATCGACTATGATGCGCACCGGGGCATCACGGCCATCGGGCGGGTCACCGGGGGTCAGATCGCTGCTGGCCAGCCGCTGGCACGCATCACGCGCCAGGGCATCGTCGTAGCCGAGCGGGCGCGCTATCTGCAGGTGTACGAGGGACTTGAGCGTGTGGATGTGGACGTCGTGACTGCCGGCGAGATCGCCGTGGTCATGGGGCTGGAGGATATCGCCATCGGCGAGACGCTGGCCGATCCCGAGACGCCGCGGGCGCTGCCGCTGATCCAGGTGGAGGAGCCCACGGTGCGCATGACCTTTGGCGTGAACCTGTCGCCGCTGTATGGCACCGAGGGGCGCTGGGGCACGTCGCGGCGCCTGCGGGCGCGGCTGTTCGAGGAGCTGCGACACGATATGGCGCTGCGGGTCGCCGAGACCGCCAGCCCCGACGTGTTCGAGGTCTCGGGGCGGGGCGAGCTGCACCTGGCCATCCTGATCGAGACGATGCGCCGCGAGGGGTACGAGTTCCAGGTGTCGCGGCCCACGGTCCTGATGCGCCCTGATGACGAGGGCAACATGCTGGAGCCCTTTGAGGAGGTCCACATCGAGACGACGCCCGAGGCCGTGGGCGCTGTGGTCGAGATGCTGGGGGCGCGCCGCGGCCAGATGCTGGACATGACCGCCAAAGAGGACGGCGGCGTGCATCTGCGCTATCTGGCGCCGACGCGGGGCCTGCTGGGCCTGCGCTATCATCTGCTGACCGCCACCCGGGGCCTGGGGGTCATGAACAGCATCTTTCATGGCTATCTGCCCTATGCGGGCGAGATCCCGGCGCGGGTCAGCGGGTCGCTGGTGGCGTCCGAGGCGGGCCAGGCCACGACCTTTGGCCTCAAGAACGCCGAGGAGCGGGGGATCCTGTTCATTACGCCGGGCACGACGGTGTACGAGGGGATGGTGGTGGGCGAGAACCAGCGCCCCACCGATGTGGCCGTCAACGTGGTCAAGCGCAAGCACCTGACCAACATGCGTCAGTCGACCCGCGATATCGAGGTGCGGCTGAACGCGCCCCGCGAGATGAGCCTGGACGAGGCCATCGAGTACCTGGCCGACGACGAACTCCTGGAGGTCACGCCGCTCAGCTTTCGCATCCGCAAGGCGACGCTGGACACGCACCAGCGCAACAAGGAGCGCAAGCGGGCCAAGCTGGCCCTGGGCTGAGACGAGCTATCGCATACGGAGCGGGCTCTCGCGGGGTAACCCGTGGGGGCCCGCTTTTTGTGTGCGGCGAACAGGCGCATCTGGCCCTTTACAAAATCGGCTCGGCCGGTTACCATCTTGCGTGCCCCGAGCGATATACACACCCGCGGGCCATAGCCCCTACCGGAGGAGGAGACGGTGAGCAAGAGACGTGCGTTGTGGTTCCTTGTGTTGGTGCTGGTGGGTCTCCCGATCCTGGCGGGGGGCTGCCAGCAGAGTACCGTCGTCGGCACCGAGCGGCGCCCCATCCAGCTCTACCTGGCGCCCTCGGGGAGGCAAGCCGTCTCCCTCGAAAGCGGCGAGGCCATCGCCACCTTCCTCGAGGCGCAGACCGGCTATGCGTTCGAGGTGCGGGCGCCCGCCACGCAGAGCGATCTCGTGGAGGAGTTTGGCGCCTCGGACAACCACGTGATGGCGTTTGTGCCCGCCAAGGGCTATGTGCTGGCCGCCGATCGCCATGGCGCCGACGTGGCCCTGGTGACGGTGCGCTATGGCTGGGGCTTTACCTGGGCCCAGTACCTGGTGGCGTGCGACAGCGAGATCACGTCGCTGCAGCAACTCCACGGGCGGAGCTGGGCCTATCCCGATGCCGCCTCCACGACGGGCTATCTGGTGCCGGCGTCCAACCTTGTTCAGCATGGGATCGAGCCCGGCGAACGAGTCGTGGCCGGTGGGCATCCCCAGTCGGTGCGGGCCGTGTACGAGGGGCAGGCCGACTTTGCCACCACGTTCTTTAGCCCACCCGGCGAGGAGGGGGATTGGCAGATCGGTGATCCCCCCCAGCCCATGGGCGAGATCGAGATCGTCGAGGACCGGGGCGCCGTGCGCGCCTATGCGGGCGACCTGCGCATTCGCGACGCCCGCACGGGCATTCTGAGCGCGCATCGGGACGTGTTGGAGCGCGTGTGCATCCTCGCCATCTCGGACCCCATCCCCAACGAGGCCGTGAGCTTCAGCGGGGGATTCCCCGCCGCGGCTCGCGAGAGTATCGTGCAGGCGCTGCTCGACTATGCCGAGACCGAGGAGGGCCTGGCGGTCCTTGGCAACGCCGAGTTCTATGGTATCAGCGGCTTTACCCGCGTGGACGATTCG
>SKRJ01000132.1 GCA_007118555.1 Anaerolineae bacterium
AATTGGCGGATCAACGTGCTGGCGGGTGGCGTCTTTGGCGTGCTGATCGGGGTCGTCGTGATCTTTGTCCTCAGCTACCTGGAGGCGGACATTATCCAAAGCAGCCGGGAGCTGGAAGAGTACACGGGGCTGGCCGTGCTGGGGCTGATACCGGCCACCGGGGCTGGCGCAAACAGGCGCAAGAGCCGCGCCAAGCAGGAGCGGCCCATGATGGAGGAGCGCACATGGCCGACAACGTAGACCTGATCACGATCCAGGAGCCCCTGTCGCCCGCCAGCGAGGCTTATCGCACGCTGCGGATGAATCTGCAGTATGCCACCCTGGACAAGGCGTTTCGCACCCTGCTCATCACGTCGCCCGGCCCCGACGAGGGCAAGTCCACCACGCTCGCCAACCTGGGCGTCACCATGGCGCAGATCGAGCGAAAGGTGATCATGGTGGATTGCGATCTGCGGCGCCCCAACCTACACCGCATATGGGGTCTGGAGAATCAGGTCGGCTTTACCACGATGCTGCTCGAGGAACGCTATATCGAGGAGCCGCCCCTGCTCGAGACGTCCATCGAGAATCTCTGGCTGCTTCCCAGCGGCCAGTTGCCCCCACGCCCCGCCGATCTGCTCGGCTCCCAGCGCATGGACGAGGTCATCGAACGCTTGCTACAAGAGGCCGACGTCCTCTTGTTCGACGCCCCGCCGGTGGTGGGCGTGACCGATGCCGTGGTGCTGGCCGCCAAAGTGGATGCCGTGCTGCTGGTGGTGAGCGCCGGTGAGACCAAGCGCGAGGACGCCCAGACGGCCCTGGCCCGGCTCAACACCGTCAACGCCAACGTGGTGGGCTCTGTCCTGAACAATGCCCCCCTGGATGCGGCGCTCAGCTCCTACTACCAGTAGGCTCCGGCTGCTGCCCTACGCGACGTCTGTCATTGATCCAAGCAGAGGAAAAGAGCATGAGAATCGGCGTTATCTCGTATCTCTTGCGGCATCATGATACCGCGACAGCGTTGCAGTTCCTGCAAGACATCGGATTCACGAATGTAGAGCTGGACTATCGGCACGCCGATGGGCTGTGTGACTATCATACGCAAGATAGGGTGGGAGGGGCCCGTGCCCGGGTCGTTTGCCTCGAGCACGGCATCACACCGGAGGCATACTGTGTGGGCGGTCTAAACACGAGCCACCTGCCGGTACTGCGGAACGTGTTCGAGTTTGCCAGGGGCCTTGGTGTCCAGGTGGTGGTCGGGGTACTGGATCCCGACATCATGGCGGCACTGGATGCACTATGTCAAGAGTACCAGATCTACTATGCCATAGAGAACCATCGTGGCAACGTTTTCGAGGCGGCCGAGACGATGCTGGAGGCCGTTGAGCCCTACTCCCCGTATATCGGTTTTAATCCGGACACGGGGCATTTCGCGAGTGCAGGACTGGATGCGGTTCAAGAAGTGCGCAAGCTGCAAGGGCGCATCTATCATTGTCACTTTAAGGACTCGGATCAGCGCCTGCCGCTTGGAGCGGGTACGGTAGATATGCTCGGTGTGACCAAGGAACTCAAGCGACAGGGATACGACCGGCTCTGGTCCATCGAACATTATGAGTACCAGGGCATCACAGACGAGGAGCTCCGTGCGGGGCTAACACACGCCCTTGCGTATATCAGAGAGCTGGACCGCAAGACCCACTGACGAAAGCGACCCCCCGGCTATCCCCACAGCGTGGGGAAAACCTGTGGATAACTCGCCCCCATCCTGTGGAAAGAGTCGGGGATAACCCCCTATCCTGTTGAGGTCTCTTTTCCCATTCGCCACTAGATCTAGTGCCCCATTCTGCACTACCCACTAGATGTGGGGTATTTGTCCTATCTGGGCCCCTTGGCAGTCTTGTACACATACACAAGTTATCCACAGGTATGTGCACATCGCCTGTGGAAAGTCAAGCACAATCCCTAGTGGCTCGCTCCCGAACGCCCCCTACATATACGCAATTCGGCGAGTTATCCACCTTTCCACAGGCCCTACTATGACTACTATAAGAGATAATGTAATAGATATCTATGATCTATTATGACCTCATCTTTTCCCGGGCCTCAGCAAGACGTTCTGCATCCAGCCACCGTTCGGCCAAGAGCGGGAGTGTGGTCACGGGACCCATGCGGGCGGTACAACGCGGGAGCGAGCGCAGGATCGCCTTGCCATAGGGTTTGGTCAGGAGGCGCTTGTCCAACACGGCGACGACGCCATAGTCCTCTTTGCTGCGGATCAGGCGGCCAAAGCCCTGGCGAAAACGCAGGATCGTCTCGGGCAAATAGTACTCGTCAAAGGGGTTGTCAAAGGTCTCGGCGCGGGCGGCCAGGATCGGGTCCGTGGGTACACCGAACGGGAGCCGGGCAATGATCAGGCAGCTCAGCGATTGCCCCATGACGTCGACGCCCTCCCAAAAGCTGCGCGTCCCCATGAGGACGGCCCGGGGCGTGTTGCGAAAGCCCTCGAGGATCTGGCGCCGCGAGCCGTCAATGCCCTGGCCATAGACGGTAAAACCCTCTTTTTCCAGGAGGGTGCGGGTGGCGCGATAGGTGGTGTTGAGCTGGCTGTTGGAGGTGAACAGCACCAGGGCCCTGCCCTCGGTGGCCCGCACCAGGTTGATGATGGCATCCTCCACGTTCTTTTGATAGTAGGGCTGGTTGGGCTCGGGGATGTCCTTGGGGACATAGAGGAGCACTGCCGACTCGAAATCAAAGGGCGAGTCGAGAGCCACCTCCAGCGGCGTCTCCAGGCCCAGGCGCTGCTTGATGTAGGCAAACTCCTGGTCGGTGCGCAGCGTGGCGCTGGTGAGCACCACACACTCTTTTTCCTCAAACAGCCGCTCCTGGAGCAGATCGCCCACCGACAGGGGGGCGCTGTTGAGCGCCAGTTCCTGGTTGTACTGGGCGATGGACATCCAATAGATATAGTCCGCCTGCGGTTCAATCAGGATCTGTTGCAGGCCCTGATAGAGCTCGTTGCCGCGCATGAGCTGCATCTTGACCTGTTGCAGCAGGTCAAAGCGCTCCTCGTTGGCCTCATCGGGCAGGCGCTGGATCCAGTCCGACAGGTGCTCCAGGCCCTGGATGATCTGGCCCAGCGGGGCGGCCACGTTATCCCAGACGATCTCGATCTCGGACCAGTCGGGCTGGATGCGCAGGCCCGAGGTGATGCGTACATGCCGGTCGTAGGGGCCCTGCGAGCGGGCGCTGGGGTCCTGGTACTCTTGCATGAAATTGTCCAGGGCCTGGTACAGGGTGTTCATGTGCACGAGGGTGGCATCGATCTGCTCGCGCATTCGCTCGATGCGATCGGCGATTGACTGGCGCACCGCCTCGCTGACGTCAAAGCTATGGAACAGGCCAGGGATCTGGCCCAGGAGCCCGCTCGGCGAGGCGGCGCCCGGCTGGTCGAGGGCGCCCAGGTAGCCCGCCAGGTCCTGCCGCGAGACCTGCAGTCCAAACTGGTTGGTGGCCTGCTCCTCCAGGTGGTGCGCCTCGTCAATGATCAGATAGCCATACTCGGGCAACACGCGATTCTCCAGCGCCATATCCGCCAAAAGCAGGGCGTGGTTGACAATGATCAGGTGGGCGCGCTCGGCGCGGCTCCGCGCCCGGTAGAAAAAGCAGCGCCCCGAGCCCAGATGCGGGCAACGATCGCCCAGGCAGGTCTCGGAGGTGGCCTGGAGGTCGCGCCAGACGCTGAACTCGTCGTTCACCA
Organism: Anaerolineae bacterium; assembly: GCA_007118555.1. Lineage (GTDB taxonomy): Bacteria > Chloroflexota > Anaerolineae > UBA1429 > UBA1429 > UBA1429. The sequence goes on from SKRJ01000132.1 coordinate 3,737, forward strand.
GGAGCAGCTCG
>SKRJ01000242.1 GCA_007118555.1 Anaerolineae bacterium
AAGGGGCTGCGCGACAAGCGCCTCGTCGCCCTGGATTTGGGCTCGCTGATCGCTGGCGCCAAGTACCGCGGCGAGTTCGAGGAGCGACTCAAGGCCGTGCTCAAAGAGATTCAGGAGGCCGAGGGGCAGATCCTGCTCTTTATCGACGAGCTGCATACCCTTGTGGGGGCCGGTGCGGCCGAGGGCGCCATGGACGCGTCCAATATGCTCAAGCCGATGCTGGCTCGCGGCGAGCTGCACGCCATCGGTGCCACGACGATCAACGAATATCGCAAATATATCGAGACCGACGCGGCCCTGGAGCGGCGCTTTCAGCCGGTCTTTGTCGAGCCGCCCAGCGTAGAGGATACCATCAGCATCCTGCGCGGCCTCAAGGAGCGCTACGAGGTGCACCACGGCGTGCGCATCCAGGACGCGGCCCTTATCGCGGCGGCCACCCTGTCCGATCGCTACATCTCGGACCGGTTCCTGCCGGACAAGGCCATCGACCTGGTGGATGAGTCAGCGGCCCGGCTGCGCATGGAGATCGACAGCTCGCCCCGCGAGATCGACGAGCGCGCGCGGCGCCTGATGCAGCTCCAGATCGAGCAGCAGGCCCTCTCGCAGGAAAGGGACCAGGCCTCCAAAGAGCGCCTGGAACGTATCCAGCAAGAGATCGCCGATGTGCAAGAGGAACTGGATGCCCTGCGGGCGCGCTATGAGCGAGAGCGACAGTCGATCGAGGAGACGCAGCAACTGCAGGCGCGTCTGGAGGATCTGCGCAACCAGGCCGAGATCGCCGAGCGACAGGGCGACCTGGAGCGGGCGGCCCGCCTGCGCTATGGTGACATCCGCGAGCTGGAGCAGAGCCTGGCGGCCCGCGAGGCCGGAATGGCCGTCGAGCGTGATGAGCAGGCCATGCTCCAGCAAGAGGTCACTGAGGAAGATATCGCCGAGATCGTGGGCCGCTGGACGGGGATCCCGGTCTCGCGCCTTTTGGAGAGCGAGATGCAAAAGCTGCTCCATATGGAGGAGCGACTGCACGAGCGAGTCGTCGGCCAGGATCAGGCCGTCACCGCGGTATCGAATGCGGTGCGACGCGCCCGTTCCGGCCTGCAGGACCCGAACCGGCCCATTGGGGCGTTCATCTTTCTGGGGCCCACGGGCGTCGGCAAGACCGAGCTGGCCCGGGCGCTGGCCGAGTTTCTCTTTGACGACGAGCGGTTCATGATCCGGCTGGACATGAGCGAGTATCAGGAGCGCCACACGGTGGCCCGCATGATCGGCGCGCCACCCGGCTATGTGGGCTATGACGAGGGCGGCCAGTTGACCGAGGCCGTGCGCCGGCACCCCTACTCGGTGGTGCTGTTCGACGAGATCGAAAAGGCGCATGCCGAGGTGTTCAACGTCCTCTTGCAGATCCTGGACGAGGGCCGCCTGACCGATGGCAAGGGACGCACCGTCAACTTTCGCAACACGGTGATCATCATGACGTCGAACATCGGCAGCCAGTGGATCACCGAGCTGGGCGGCACCCAGGACGAGGAGATGGAACGCCGCGTGACCGAGGCCCTGCGGCAGCATTTCCGTCCCGAGTTTCTCAACCGGGTGGATGACACGATCATCTTTCACAGTCTCACCCGCGAGCATCTCGGTGAGATCGTCGAGATCCAACTCGGCTATCTGCGGGATCTGCTGGCTGACCGGCGTCTCTCGCTCGAGATCTCGGACCGGGCCCGCCACGCCCTGGCCGATGAAGGCTTTGACCCGATCTATGGCGCCCGGCCCCTGCGGCGTACCATACAGCGTCGGCTCCAGGACCCGTTGGCGCTAGAGCTGATCAGCGGGCGCTTTGGCGAGGGCGATACCATCCATGTGGATTTCGATGGTAGCGACTATAGCTTTGAACTTGTAGCCGAGGCAGAGCCCGAGGTCGCTTCCTGACCTCTCTGCTCTGTCTGGCGCATGCACACCGTTGGCCGTTGTTTGAACAACACCGGGGATGGGCAAACCACCAGGTGCGCCCATCCCATTATCCATAGCGTTGTCTAACCGCGGGCCCACAGATGGCCCCTTTATGAGGTGTAGGATGCCAGGATTCGACCGTTTTACCGACCGAGCCCAGGATGCCGTGACCCACGCCTATGAGGTGATGATGCGTCATGGGCATTCGCAGCTCGATACCGAACATATCGTGTTGGCGTTGCTGGAACAAGAAGAGGGGCCCGTGCATCGTGCGCTGCATGTGCTCGAGGCCGACTCGGACCGGATCCTGCGGCGCCTGGATGATGTACTCAAGGCCAGCCCCAAGGTGACGGCCGCGGGCATGTCCAAGCCGCAGCAGGTGTATATCACGCCCCGGGTCAAGCGTCTGATGGACCGCTCCAACGACGAGGCGGTGCGTCTGGGTGACGAGTTCATCTCGACGGAGCATCTGCTGCTGGCAGCCCTGAACGATCGAGAGAGCGCTGCCACCCACATCCTGAACGACGCCGGCGTCAACTATCAGAACCTGGGCGATGCCCTGTCCAAGGCCGAAAAGGGCAAGGGGGCGGGCGAGGCGCGCGAGCAAGTGCGTTGGAAGACCCTGGAAAAGTACAGCCGCGATCTGACCGAGGCGGCCCGTGGCGGCAGGCTCGACCCCGTCATTGGCCGCGATCAAGAGATCCTGCGCGTGCTGCAGGTGCTCTCCCGCCGCACCAAGAACAACCCAGTGCTCATCGGCGATGCGGGCGTTGGCAAGACCGCCATCGTCGAGGGGTTGGCGCAAAAGATCATCGAGGGCGATGTGCCCGAGCCTCTGCTCAACAAGCACATCATCTCGCTGGATCTGGGTGCCATGCTGGCCGGGGCGCGTTTTCGCGGCGAGTTTGAGGAGCGCCTCAAGACCGTGCTCGATGAGGTGGAGCAAGCCCAGGGCGAGATCATCCTCTTTATCGACGAGCTGCACACCGTGGTGGGGGCGGGCGCGGCCCAGGGCGCCATCGATGCCTCCAACATGATGAAGCCGGCCCTGGCGCGGGGCGAGCTCCAGTGCGTGGGCGCCACCACGTTGGACGAGTACACCCAGTACATCGAGCGGGACAGCGCCCTGGAGCGCCGCTTTGCCCCGATCTTTGTGGAGGAGCCCAGCGTCACCGAGACCATCGATATGCTGCGCGGCCTCAAGGACCGGTACGAGCAGCATCACCAGGTCGAGATTCGCGACGAGGCCCTGGTGGCGGCGGCGCGGCTCTCGGACCGCTATGTGCGCGACCGCAAGCTGCCCGACAAGGCCATCGACCTGATCGACGAGGCGGCCTCTCGGCTGCGCATCACGATCCACAGCCTGCCGCCCGAGCTCAAGGTGCTGCGCCGTGAGCTGGCCGAGCTCTCGCAAAAAGAAGAGACGGCGGGCCAAGAGCGCAACTATGAGGCGGCGGCCCAGCTTCGCAGCGAGCGCCTGCAAAAAGAGATCGAGTTTACCGCAGGGCGCGCCGCCTGGCAGCAGGAAAAGGGGATTGACGAGGTGGTGGATGTGGACGATGTGGCCCAGATCGTGGCCATGTGGACCGGCATCCCCGCCAGTCGCATGCAGGAGGCCGAGACCAACCGGCTGCTGGGCATGTAGGAACACCTGCGCCAACGCATCGTGGGCCAGGAAGAGGCCATTCTGGCCGTCTCGGACGCCATCCGGCGGGCGCGAGCCGGGCTCAAGGACCCTGAGCGCCCCATTGGG
>SKRJ01000175.1 GCA_007118555.1 Anaerolineae bacterium
CAAGATCTCGTCCAGCCGCAACTGGGCCATCTGGACCCCCGACTATTTGTCGCGCTATGACCCGGACCCGCTGCGCTACTATCTCACGGTGCAGGCCCCCGAGACCGCCGACTCGGACTTTTCCTGGGCCGAGTATGTGGCGCGCAACAACAATGAGCTGGTGGGCACATGGGGCAACCTGGCCCACCGCATGCTGACGTTTGCCTATCGCAATTTCGAGGGGCAGGTGCCCCAGCCGGGCGAGCTGACTGACGCGGATCGGGCCATCCTGGACGAGGTAGAGGCCGCCTTTGGGCCCGTGGCCGACGATATCGGCGCCTGCCGCTTTCGCGCCGGGATCAACAAGGTGATGGCCGTGGCGCGCGCGGCCAACCGCTACCTGGATGCCGCCGCGCCCTGGAAGGCCCTCAAGGTCGACCGCGAGCGGGCCGCCACCGCCACCTATGTGACGCTGCGGGTGGTGGACTCGCTCAAGATCCTGTTTGCGCCGTTCGTGCCCTTTTCCTCGCAGCAGTTGCACGCGTCGCTGGGGTATGACGACGCGCTGTTTGGCGACCAAGAGGCCGTGGTCTATCAGGAGAGCGAGCGCGAGCATCTGGGGCTGACGTACCATCACGAGCCCAAGGGCGACCTGTGGCGTCCCAGCGAGCTGGCGCCGGGCCAGGAGCTGCGCCAGCCGACGCCCCTGTTCCGCAAGCTGGATGAAGAGATCATCGAGCAGGAACTGGCCCGCCTGGGTTAGCATCGTCGATCATCGGGCGCGGATGCCTGCCGACCCGCGCCCCGCGCACTATGGAAGGCAGCGTGGCATTGCCTCATTCCCGCCCAGATCGTTCCACACGCTGGCTGGCTCTGATCCTGGTCCTCTATGCGCTGCTGGCGGGCCTGTATGCTTTGTATACCCCCGCCTGGCAGGCCCCCGATGAGCCCGCCCACTATAACTATGTGCGCTATCTGATCGAAGAGCGGCGCCTGCCCGAGTTGCGCCCGGGCGACTATCCCGTCGAGTACCTGGAAGAGATCAAGGCCGCCCGCTTTCCACCGCACATGTCCGTGGACCCGATCCGCTACGAGTCGCACCAACCCCCGCTCTACTATCTCCTGGCCACCCCCGCCTATGCCTTGGGGCGTTCCCTGGGGATGCAGGTGCCGCTACTACCGCTGCGCCTCTATTCCGTGCTCCTGGGCATCGCCCTGATCGCCACGGGCCATGCCGTCGTCCGGCAGATGTGGCCCGAGAGGCGCGACCTGGCCTGGGGCACGGCGGCTTTTATGGCGACCCTGCCCATGCATGTGGCCATGACCGCCGTCATGAACAATGATGTGCTGGCGGCGCTGGTGTTGGCCCTGATCGTGTGGCTCCTGCTGCGCGCGGGGCAGCAGGGCTGGACGGCACCCCGGGCGGTGTGGATCGGGCTGCTGCTCGGGCTCGCGCTCCTCACCAAGCTGCAGGCCTATATCGCCGCGCCCCTGGTGGGCCTGGCGTGGCTCTGGAGCGCCTCGCGGGCCCACCGTCGTGGCGAGCCGCTGGGCCCCCTCGTGGGGCGGGCGCTGCTTGTCGGGGGCGTGGCGCTGCTCCTGGTGTTGCCCTGGCTGGCCCGCAATGTCTCGGTCTATGGCTGGAGCGATCCGCTGGCGATGGTGCGCCACGATGAGGTGGTGGTGGGCCAGCTCACGACCCAGGAGCTGTTGGATGAGATCGGGATCGTGGCATTTATGCGGCGACTGGTCCAGACCACGTTCCAGAGCTTTTGGGGACAGTTCGGCTGGATGGGGGTGCTGCTCCCCACGCGGGTCTATCAGGCGCTGGCAGCCCTGTCTGCGCTGGCGCTCCTGGGCGTAGTGGATGCGCTGCCGGCCCTGCGCACCGCCTGGCGCGACGAGGCCAAGCGGTACAGTTTTCTGCTATTGGGGGCCTGGGGGGTCTTTACGGTGGCGGGGTTCCTCTGGTACAATATACAATATGTGCAGCATCAGGGTCGCTACCTGTTCCCGGCCCTGGTGCCCCTGGGGCTGCTCGGCACGTTTGGGGTGCAACGGCTGCTACGGCGGCGTCCCCTCTGGGTGTTGGGGCTCCTGGCAATCATGGCCACGGCGCTCTTGCTGTGGGGGTTCCTGACAGAAGAGTTCCGACAGTTTACCCTGGTGATGCTGGCGGGCGCCATGGCGGGCATCGTCCTGGGGCACGAGCTGGAGCAGCGTGCGCCGGGGTTGCCGCTCGCCAGCCTGTACGTGGGGCTGGGCGGGCTGACGCTGTGGGCGCTCCAGCACATGGTGCCGCTCCTGCGGCCCTAACGTACGAGGGCTGTGGCAGCGATTGTTCGATTACAGCTTGGCGGCGAGGGATGGCCGATTCCCATGCCGTGTATGGGTTTGTGTGGTTTTTATGGACGAGAAAACGATCAAGAGCGGCACAACGCCGTTGCCCGTGAGTTGTGTGGTGCCCGCATATAACGAGGTGGAGCGCATCGCCGATGTGCTCCACGTACTGGAGGCAGATTCGTCGCTGGTCGAGATCATCATCGTCGACGATGGCTCGACGGACCGTACTGCCGCCATGGTCCGACCGTTCGTCGCGCGCGATCCCCGTTTTCGTCTCCTCTGTCTGGCGGACAACTGCGGCAAGGCGGCGGCCATGGTGCTGGGCGCCCGAGAGGCCTCTTCCGATACTATACTCTTTTTGGACGCCGATCTTTGTGGCCTGCGGCTGGAGCACATTCAGGCTCTGGTTCATCCGGTGCTGGCGGGCGCGTGTGCCATGACCCGAGGGCGCTTTATGGAGGATGAGAGCAGTGCGCATCTGGCGCATATCCTTCTCCATCACCTGAGCGGGCAACGTTGTCTGCGTTGGAGCCTCTTTTGTGACGTGCAGGAGCTTTACCTCGCCCGCTATGGCGCCGAGACGGCGCTCAATCTGCATGCGCGCCGGCAGGGGCTCGAGGTGCGCACGGTTCCACTGATAGGGCTCGCTCACGAGGGCAGGATCGCCAAGCGGGGTTTGTTGGGGGGGCTGATGGTGAGCTGGCGGGTATACCGTGGGATCGCTCTCTATGGGCTGCGTCTGGCATGGCACAGCGACCTGGTGGATGGAGCTCTTGGCCTTGTGCGGCGCGGGTTGGGCTCCTTGTGGCGTAGAGACGAGTTGAGCGACTGACCTCAAGACCCCCAGAGCAACGGGAACCCCCCACGCCATTGTGGGGGGTTCCCGTAGTATCGATAGTATAGGGTCCAATCGCCAGAACGCCAAATCCTAGTACATGTCTCCGCCGCCGGCCGGCATCCTGGGCTCGGGCTCGGGGATGTCGGTGATGAGCGCCTCGGTCGAGAGGATCATGGCCGCGATCGAAGCGGCGTTCTCTACCGCCGAACGCGTCACCTTGGCCGGATCGATGATCCCCGCCTCGTACATGTCCACGTAGCGGTTGTCCATCACGTCGTACGCGATGGCGACGTCGCCGGATTCCTCATGCCTGCGTCGAATCTCGGCCACCACCACGGCGCCGTCCAGCCCCGCGTTCTCGACGATGCCTCGCATCGGCTTTTCCAGGGCCGTCCGCACGATGCGCACCCCCGTGTTCTGGTCGGTCAGCGGCAGCTCGATCCCGTCCAGAGCCGACATGGCGTTCACTAACGCCACACCGCCGCCGGGCACGATGCCCTCCTCGATGGCC
>SKRJ01000067.1 GCA_007118555.1 Anaerolineae bacterium
CCCGGGGCCGAGGCACCGCTGTGGTGTTTGCGACAGGCCGTGAAACCGAGATCGGTCAGATCGCGACGCTGATCGAGGAGACGGAAAAGGGCGAGAGCCCGATCCAGCAGCAGATGGTGTCGCTGGGCAAAAAGCTCGCCATCCTGGCCGGCTCCATGAGCGTCCTGGTGTTCATCATCGGCCTGCTCCAGGGCTTTGGCGCCGCCGAGATCTTTATGCTCGCCCTGGCCATGGCGGTATCGGCCACACCGGCGGGTCTTCCTGCCGTGCTCACCATCACCCTCGCCGTCGGCGTCAACCGCATGGCCGCCCGTCACGCCATCATCCGCAGGCTGCGCGCCGTCGACACCCTGGGCGCCGCCACCGTGATCGTCTCGGACAAGACCGGTACCCTCACCTCGAACCAGATGACCGTGCAGCAGATGCTGGTCGGCGATCATGCCTTGATCGATGTCACCGGTATCGGCTTTGACCCCGAGGGGACCTTTCAACGAGACGAGGAGGAGATCGATCCCTCCGAGGATGAGCTGCTCAGCCTGGCCCTCAAGATCGGGGCCCTGTGCAACGACTCGCGCCTGCAGTATGAGGATGAATCCGAGACCTATACGGTGCGAGGCGATCCCACCGAGGGCGCTCTGGTAGTCGCCGCCTCCAAGGCCGGTTGGCGACCCGAGAACCTGCGCTCTGACTATCCCCGGGTCGACGAGATCCCCTTTGACTCGCAGCAGCGCTACATGGCCACCTTCCACGAGCAGCCCGATAGCGACACGGTGCTGGTGTTCGTCAAAGGGGCCCCTGAGCGCGTCCTCGATCTGAGCACACAGGTATACATGGCCAACGATCAGGATGTGCCCCTCGACGAGATGCGTGACAGCATCATGGAGCGCGACCGAGAGATGGCCGAGAGCGCGTTGCGTGTGCTAGGGCTAGCCTATGCCGAGATCGAGCGGGACCAGATCATGGAGGTCCGCGAGGCGCTGGAGGAGGGCGAGCCGGCGCTCCGCTTTGTGGGGCTCACCGGCATGATCGATCCGGCTCGTCCCGAGGTGACCGATTCGGTGGCCGAGTGCAAGCGCGCCGGCATCCGGGTCATCATGGCCACCGGCGATCACCTGCTCACCGGCCAGGCCATCGCCCGCGAGATCGGCATCCTGGACGAGGGAGGCGAATCGATGCGAGGCGTCGATGTCGAGGATCTTGAGGACGACGATCTGGACGTCGCCATGGAATCGACCCAGGTCTTTGCCCGCGTTTCCCCCGCCCACAAGCACCGCCTGGTGGGTTCGCTTCAGCGCCTGGGCCATGTGGTGGGCATGACCGGCGACGGCGTCAACGATGCCCCCGCCCTGCGGGCCGCCGAGATCGGCATCGCCATGGGCATCACCGGCACCGATGTGACCAAGGAAACGTCCGACATGGTGCTGACCGATGACAACTTTGCCAGCATCGTGGCCGCCATCGAAGAGGGGCGGGCGGTCTTTCAGAACGTGCGCAAGGTGGTCAAGTTCCTGCTCGCCACCAACGTGGGCGAGATCATCACGATCACCGCCTCGCTCATACTCCTCGGCCAGGAGGTGCCCATTGTGACGCCCATCCAGCTTCTGTGGGTCAACCTGGTCACCGACGGAATCCTGGACATCACCATCGCCATGGAGCCCAAAGAGGAAGACGTCATGGACATTCCTCCGCGGCGACCCAACACGCCGATCATCAACCGCGAGATCATGTGGAACACGCTGTTCGTCGCCATTTTTATGGCCATCGGCACTCTGTACGTCTTTATGACGAGCTACGAACCTGGCGCTCTGGCCTATGCCCAGACCATGGCCTTTACAACGCTGGCCATGTTCCAGGTGTTCAACTCGCTGAATGTCCGCTCCAACACGAGATCGCTCTTTCAGGTGGGCCCGTTCACGAACCGCTGGCTCCTGGGTGCCATCGTGGCCTCGATCATCCTACAGATTCTGGCCAACCGCACCGGCCTCTTGCAGACGGCCCTCGGCACCGCGCCCCTATCATACGCGGATTGGGGCCTGATCGTCGGGATCAGCGCCTCGGTCTTTGTCGCTGACGAGCTGCGCAAGCTGTTCGGTCGGATGCGCGGCAAAACCACGGTGTTCGCCGAGGACGAGCTGGTGAGCCAGCACGAGCTCACTGCCTGACACAGCCCAGGCCACGGGCGCCCTCGGCCGTTACAACGCACACGAGTAGCCCGGGCGCCCTGCGCCCCTGCCGTGCCAGCCTTTGACCAACCTGCGAGTCTGGACTCGAAAACCCTTGACGCACCCCTTGTGCGCGTGATAACATGTAAATGTACGAGCTGATGCGTACAAGTTGTTCAAATCGTCAGCTACGCCCTGTGAAATAAAAGAGGAGGCATAACATGAAACATATCCACAGACTCGTAACACCCTGGTTGGTGGTCGCATTGCTGCTCATCGGGGCTCTCTCTGGCGCGCAGGTTCTGGCGCAACAACCCGAGATCCCGGCCGAGCAGCTCTTGTTGCGCCACGATTTCGACGCGCCGCAACGCTTTTTGCAGATGCAGGAGGAAGGCTTTGGCCTGGCCTATGTCAATGGCGCCTATCAGATACGCAATAGCATGGCCAACGCCTTTGTCAGCAGCGCTCTCGGTGTGACCTACACAGACCACGGCGTTTTTGCTGACGCACGCCTCGCCGACGGTCCCGAGACCGGCTACTTTGGCGCCGTCTGTCGCCTGCAGGACGAGTTCAACTACTATGGATTCGTCGTCGGGCAAAATGGCTTTTTCGGCATCGTGCGAGTGCTCAACAACGAGCTGGTCTTTTTGACCCAGGCGCAAGAGCCCGATGTCATCCGCCCGGCGACCGAGATTAACCGAGTGGGAGGCATCTGTGAGGGCAATCTGCTCACCCTGGTCGTCAACGGTGAGGCTTTGCTCGAGATCCAGGACAACACGTTTGCATCGGGCAATGCCGGCGTCATGGTCGGCACTCGCGCCGAGGCTGGCGTTGTCGCTCAGTTTGATACCTTTATGGTCACGACAACAGAGGCCGCCCCAGCGCCGCCGCCTGTGACCGAGCCCGCACCGGAGCCCCCGGTGTCCGAGCCGGTCGAGCCAGCGCCTACGCCACCCGCGACTGTGCTGTTCGAGCATGACTTTACGCCGCCGGCCCGCTTTTGGCAGACCGAGCAGCCAGGCTTTAGCCTCGCCTATGTCAATGGCGCGTACCGGGTGCGCAACAACTTTATCAACTCGTTTGTCAGCAGCGCCCTGCCCGGGACCTACACCGACAGTGGGGTCTTTGCAGACGCTCGCTTTGTCAGCGGCCCGACTACGGGCTACTATGGTACCGTCTGCCGGTTGCAGGACGCATGGAACTACTATGCGTTCGTCATCGGCCATGACGGCTCGTTCGGTATCGCACGAGTACAGAATGGCGTTGTGACCTTCTTGAGCGAGTCGCGCGAAGGGATCGGCATCCGCCCCGCCACAGAGATCAACCAGGTGGGCGGCATCTGCCAGGGCAACACCCTCACGATGGTCGTGAATGGCCAGAGCCAGGTTCAGGTCCAGGATAACACCTTTGCGTCCGGTACTACCGGCGTCATGGTGCTTACACGCGGGCAGCCCGGCGTTCTTGTCGAGTACCAGAGCTTTATGGTGACGACGCCAGAGGCGCCCCCC
>SKRJ01000110.1 GCA_007118555.1 Anaerolineae bacterium
ACGGCGGACTCGGCGCCAACGCCAGTGACCACTACGAGCGACAGGAGCAGCACAATCAGGATGTTGCGTAAACACTTCATTCGAGTTTCTCCCGTACCAGGCGGCAAGACCACGGACGACAGAGTCATGCCCCTGGGTCTCGTTTCGAGCACAACAGGGTCACTCTGCCCAGGCTGGCGTACCGACACTGCCTGGGCAACAGACAGGCCTATTCGAACGTCGCAATCTCAGGAGGTAGTCCGATCTATGGCGGGTCCGCATCCTGCTCTGTAGCTCGTGCATTCTAGAGCGCTGAGATAGCTGCTACTCTATGGGGCCGGGCTCCCGGGAGAGACCCTGGTCCATGTCTCAAGGTGGCCATCATGTCGTATCTGCCTCGGAAAAGATCTCGCCCACCAGATCATAGGGCTGGGCGCCAACGATGCGTACATCGACAAATCCAGCCTGCTGATGCTCCCCTTGAATCAAGATCATGCCATCGATCTCGGGCGCATCGCGATAGCTACGGGCCACCGTCAGGCCTTCGCCCACTCCCTCGATCAGCACAGGCAGCACCCGAGCGATCTGCTCTCGATTGCGCTGATGCGAGATGGTCTGCTGGGCGAGCATGGCTCTTTCATGTCGCTCGGCGATGATGCGCTGTGGCACACGATCGGGCATCTCTGCCGCCGGGGTGCCGCGCTCGCGCGAGTAACTAAAGACGCCCACGTGATCAAAGGCGATCTCCTGCATAAAGGCCAAGAGAGCCTCAAACTCTTGCTCGGTTTCCCCAGGGAAGCCGACGATGAACGTAGAACGGAGCGCAATATCAGGCATGGCCTTGCGCAGCGCCGTGATGCGATCGTGGACCATGGCCAGATCGTGGGGGCGGCGCATGCGGCGTAGCATATCGGGGTGCCCGTGTTGTAAAGGGAGGTCCAGGTAGTGGCAGACTTGGGGCAGCACAGCCATGGTTGCGATGAGGTTGTCGCTGATGTGCTGCGGATAGGCATACAGGATGCGGATCCAGCTTGGCTCGGGAGCGATTTCTGCCAGGCGACGCAGCAGGAGCGGCAGTCCATCGGTGAGGCCCAGGTCTCGGCCATAGGCCGTGGTGTCCTGCGCAATCAGCACCAGCTCGCGTGCGCCTTGCTCGATCAGCTCTTGAGCTTCACGTAGAATAGTATCGAGGGGTTTGCTGGCCTGGGGGCCCTTGATCAGCGGGATGGCGCAAAAAGCACAGCCTGCGTCGCATCCATCCGCGATCTTGATATAGGCGGTCTGCCCCCGGGGCGTGCGTCGTCGCACCGATGCGATCAGATCGCCCTGCTCGCGTATGGCGCGATAGACGCTCTGACGCTGCGGCTCGAGCCCCTCGACGACAGAGATGATTTCGGACCAGTTGCGTGTCCCGATCACCGCGTCCACCTCGGGCACGCGACGGCAGACAGCGTCGCAATCGCGTTGGGTGAGGCAGCCTGCGGCCAACAACGATTGATGGGGACGCTTGAGGTTCGCCAACTCTTGCAACACATCGTACGATTCCTGGCGCGCGTCACCAATGAACCCGCACGTGTTGGCAATGAGAAGATCGGCCTCATCGGGACGGTCAACGGGTTGATGGCCTGCTTCGACCAGCAACTGAGCCATCATTTCCGAGTCAACTTCGTTTTTAGGGCAGCCCAAAGTGACCAGGTAAAAGTCCATGATACACTCCTGATCGACATAAAAGGCCCGCGCCGAGAGGCACGGGCCTCGGAATTTGCTAAAATACGCGAGTCGTTACGGTAGATCGTCGAGGCGATACTCGACGTTGATCACCTGCCCGCTGGCTCCGAGGGGGCCCACATCCTGGCCGTTGACCAGGAGTTGGAGGCCTCCGGCGTTGCCAATGCGCAGTTGGATCAGTTCATCGGCCTGCCACTCGGACTCTTCCGTCGCTCTGAGGATACCGATCCAGAGCAACTCGCCATCTGCTCGGACCTCAAGGTAAGTATCGGCCTGAGCATAGGCGCGAATCTGGATGCCCACAACAGGCGTAGGCGTCGGCAGAGGCGTCGCGGTAGGCCGCGGTGTAGGTGTCGCCGTAGGGGACGCTGTTGTCGTAGGCGTCGTCTGCGTCTCCCCAACGGCCGCTATAGGGGTCGCCTCGGCGCCAGGCGCCGGGGTTGGTTCGGTGATCAAAGGGGTATCGGTCGGGTCAGGGACGGCCAGAGCGGGCGCTGTGGGTGTGCTGATGGCCGGTGGCCAGAGCCTCTGCACGCGCCAGCCCTGCCCCACCCAGCCATAGATGTACAGAAACCAGAGCCCGCCGCCCAAAAGGCCTACGAAAAAGAGCGCCAGCACCCAGCGAAACATGCGGTGGCCCAGAGGTGTCAGGGGTTCATCCAGTATCTGGGGCATACGCACCGGCTCGTGGATGGCGATCTCGTGCTCCTCGAGCAGAGTGTCCGGGTCCATCCCCAGGTAATGCGCATAGTTGCGGGTAAAGCCGCGCGCATATACATCGCCTGGCAGATCCTCCAGGCGCCCCTCTTCGATGGCCTCCAAAAAGGCGCGGCGAATGCGTGTCGCCTGTTCCGCTTCGGCAAGCGAGAGGCCCTGCTCCTCACGAGCTGCGCGCAGTCGCGCTCCAAGTTCTTCCACTACTGCCCTGCTTTCTCACGGGCCGCGTACTAGCTATGGACTATACACAGCGACCGATGGCCTGTCAAAGCAAATGGGCGTGACAAGAGACGCGAGGGCGCCTACTGGCAGCGGAGGTGTGCGTGAGAGTGCAGAGGGTGCTATGCCGGATCCGCGTGTGACTTGCACTGTTGGAGGCTTGTCTCAGCGGACGACCGGGCTTCACGCGCGGCTCGCAGGCCGCTCCACAGCAGATAGAACGCGACGGCAAGAGAGCCTGTGATGTCGATGTACTGCGTGGCGGGGTGGGTGGGATCGATGGCGACGGACGTCAGCGCTACGATGACCGCCACATCGACCATGCTCTTGGCACGGTAGAGCTTGCTCTGCGCCGCCATGATGGCGCTGAACTGCTCGCGGTTGAGGCGGGCATAGCGCCGCCAGAACCAGCTGTTGACAATCAAACCCAGGGTGGCGATGGCCAGGCCGGGATAGACGTTGCCCCCCGGCTCAAAGGTCCCCACCCGGGCGATCGCCACCACGATCATTACCAGGCCCGAGATCGTCAGGGCCGCGGCAACGAAGTAGCCGGCGATGCTCTCCAAGCGGGCGCTCTCGGCGTCATCGGGCGTCGCTCCTCGCTTTACATAGCGAAACACCCCATACGAGACCACCAAAGCCACCAGCTCTATGGTGCGACGAATAAAGTCGGCGAGCTGTGTGGTCGACCGGCTTAGCAGCACGGCGATCCCTGTGGTCAGGGGCGCCCAGACGCTCAGAAAGACGGATGCGCGGAGGGTCTTTTCCCGGCTGGCGATCTGTTCGTCCGAAAGTCGAGACACGCTACCACCCCAACAGCCGGAACAGCAGCGTCAGAGGCATGATGGCGAGGGCGGTGATGAGGGGCACCGTCAAGGTGTCCAGGCCCCAACGCGAAAAGAGCTCGACCAGGGCGCAGACGGGCGCCACCAACAGGGCGATAATGAGGCTCATGGGCCAGGGCTTGGATGCATAGAGTGTCAGGGTGAGAAAAATGGCTATGGCTGATACGAGGGCCATGGCGGCCGTGCCTTCGTAGGTCTTCGGCTCCTTGAGGAACCTGGGCCACACGATGCGCCGGCCAAAGGCCTTGCCCACCAGAGCGGCGGCGGCGTCGCCAAACCCCCAGGCGGTGACCGAGACGGCCACAATGTACTGCCAGCGGACCCCGAGCAACCCCCAGAAGAGCGCGATCATCAAGGCAAAAGAGCCCTGTACCCAGAGGAGCTGCCTGCGGAGCTCGCCCTTTTGTCCCTTGCGCTGAATGAACCTGCTCTGGTACCAGGAGGCTCGCTCGATGAGCAGGAGCGCTGGATAGCCAATGACGACCAGGAGCGAGGCCGCGGCAATGGCCACATACCAGCTACTAAAGAGGGTCAACAAGGGATAGATCGAGAGGCTGTAGGCAATGTGATGCAGCTTGCGCGCCACCTCGCGCGGAACCCGGGTCCACAGCTTGAGGAACAAAGGAGGCAGGGCCACCACAAAGATGTAGTACGCCAGCAAGATACCGGCGCCGATTAGATCGCTACGTAGCATGTTTCTCTTCTCTGGTCAGATGTGATCGCTGCGCTGCCTGAAAGGGCGATACGATCTATGTCCCATCTATGCGAGGGGCCACGCTCTGTGCCGCAGATGCGGCCTTGTCGCGTGCCTGGCATCGGCCCTCCTGGAGATCAACATACCGACCGGTCGGTTTCTACCTCTTTATTGTAGATCACGCCGGGCTACACGCCAAATGCTCTCGTGCTTCGGCGAAAGGCGCACCTGGACAGGAGGGTGGGGCTTGCATCTACAGGGGCACAGCGATTGCCCCACTCGCAGAGCGGTGCTACATTCACAGGGTTAGGCCGCGAGCGATCAAGACGGGAGAGAGATGTCACGCACGGTACAGGTGACGCTGGACGATATGGCTGCGGGCGGGGATGCGGTGGGCCGCCGCGAGGGACAGGTGATCTTTGTCCCCCTGGCGCTCCCCGGTGAGACGGTGCAGGTCCGCCTGGTGGAGCGGCGCAAGAGCTATGCCCGGGGGGAGTTGGTGGCGATCGAGATCCCGGCGCCCGAGCGGGTGGCGCCCCCCTGTCCCTACTTTGGGCGGTGCGGCGGCTGTCAGTGGCAGCATGCGACCTACGCGGCGCAACTGACCTTTAAAGAGCGCATCGTACAGGGACAGCTCGTCCGCATCGGGCGGCAGGAGGATCCGGTCGTGCGTCCCATGCTGGGCATGGCCGATCCATGGCGCTATCGCAACCATGTGCAGTTGCGCGTCAATGCCCAGGGGCACGTGGGCTACTATGCCCTCAAGAGCCACACCGTCGTGCCCGTGGACGAGTGCCCCATCGCCCATGAGCAGTTGCAGCCCATGTGGTCGGCGCTGGACGACTGTGGCGCCCGCGCCCGGCAGCTCTCGTTGCGGACGGGGGTGAATACGGGCGAGCGGTTGGCCATCATCCGGGGGCAGGAGGCGAGGCCCCCGCGGCCGCAAGAGCCGCTCGCGTATAGCTGCCTCTACCAAGCGCCCGGCGGGCGCAGACACCTGTTGTCAGGGCGCGACCATTATCACGAGTCGCTCCTGGGGCGCCGGTTTCGCGTATCGGCCGACGCGTTCTTCCAGGTCAACACGCTCCAGGCCGAGCGCATGCTGGGCGTGCTGCGCGAGTATCTACAGCTCGAGCCCGACGAGACCCTGCTGGACGCCTATTGCGGCGTGGGCGCCCTGGGGCTCTCGCTGGCGACCGAGGGCGTGCGCCTGCTGGGGGTCGAGGCATGGGAGCCCTCGGTGCGGGATGCGGTCCACAACGCCGGGGGACAGGGGGCGTTCTGGGCGGGGGATGTGGCCGAGGTGCTGGCTGCCGAGTCGCCCGCGGCCGACGCCATCGTGCTGGACCCACCCCGGGCCGGGTGTACGCCCGAGACGCTGGCGGCCCTGGCGGCCACCGGCGCACGCCGCATCGCTTATGTGTCGTGCGACCCCGCCACCCTGGCGCGTGACATCCTGCGGCTGCAGGGCCACGGCTATGCGCTGCGCGAGGTGCAGCCCATCGATCTCTTTCCCCAGACGTTCCATATCGAGGCGGTGGCGCTGCTGTCAAGGGCGGATGGATAGCAAGATGGCACCGTCAGACGGCGTCAGTTGACCGATCCATCTCGGGAGAAGGGTGCCCGATCCTGACGCTTGATTTGGGCAGATAGGTGTATGACATGGCGAGCGAATGGTCCATCAGCGAACCCACCAGCGATGATCTGGCGTCCGCCTGCCAACTCTTGGCAGAGACGATCACTGATGCCTTTAGGCGAGAGGGCATCGGGCATCTGCAGGACGAGCTCTGTCAGGAGATTGCGCACAAGACGGATCTGCTGAGAATGGCGGTGGACGGCGTGGAATCGGACTTTTATTTCCTGGTGATCAAGGCAGGCCATGACGTGATCGGGACCATATCCTACGGCCCACCCAATGACCTGATCGGGGCGCTCTCTGGCAACAAGCTGAAACTCGTAGGGGAGATGGGCAACATATACGTGCTCCCCAGCCATCAGGGCAGAGGCGTTGCTTCCTCCTTGATCGATGCCATGCTGGAGCACCTCTATGAGGCAGGCGTCGAGCGGTTCTGTCTGGACAGTGGCTACAAGCTGGCGCAGGCGATGTGGCTCAGAAGGTTTGGAGAGCCCTCTATCCTGGCCAGAGACCATTGGGGGGAGAACAGCCATCACATGATTTGGTATCGAGACGTGGCCTCCGAGCGGCTGGCGAACCCCAGGTATCATTAGCGCAAGAGCGGCAGGGCGCTACCTTGTCACGGGAGGGCGCGCGATGTAGGATGGGCCAGGTGTGCCGTATGGCTGGGGGATAAAGAGATGCGTATGGACGAGAATCTCTTGGCGCCGTGTGGGATCAACTGCGCCCTGTGCGTACATTACCAGGCCCGTAGGCTTGACCTTGACCGCAGAGGGTTCCGCAAGAGCTACTGCACCGGCTGCCGGTCGGAAGACAGAAGCTGCGCGCTCAAATCAGCCTGCGAACTCTTGGAACAAGGTTCGGTTCGGTTCTGCAACGAATGCCCCGGCTTTCCCTGCGTTCGGCTCAAGCGCCTGGACAGGCGCTATGATAAGTACCACACGAGCCTGCTCGAGAGGCTCGACCGCATCCAGACCCAAGGCATCGAGGCGGTATTACAGCAGGAGCAGGCCGAATGGCAGTGTCCCACCTGCGGAGGCGTCATCTGCTGCCACAACGGCCTCTGCCTGGCGTGTGATCTGGACACGTTGGTGGCCAACAAGACGTACCGCTGGGGCGAGACGTAGTCGGCTACCAAGGCTTGCTTGCGGCGGTAGAGGGACGCGGCATGTGATGTGGTAGTGCCAGGAAGTGAAAGGGAGCTCAAGCAGGTGAACAAGGATCATGCCTCCGCCGGGCCGTCGAACCCGATCGACGACTATATCGCCGCACAGCCCGAGAGCGTGCAACCGCTGTTGGAGCAGATGCACGCCACGCTCCGGGCGGCGCTCCCGGGCACAGAGGAACGGATCGCGTGGAAGATGCCGACCTACTGGCGCGAGCACAATGTCATGCACTTTGCGGCGTACAAGAATCACGTCAACCTGTACCCGGGCGCCGAGGCCATCGAACATTTTGCTGAGCGCCTTGGCCCGTACAAGAGGACCAAGGGGGCGCTGCAGTTTCCCTACAGCCAGCCGCTGCCCCTGGAGTTGATCGCTGACATTGCCAAATGGTGCTATGAAACGGGGCATCACCACTGACGCGAGGTCGTCGTGCCGGCTCTGTTTGGCTGCGCCGGTGTATACCCGGGCGGTTCTGCGCCTCCGCAGAACGCAACCGGACGCCACGGGCATCGTATAGGACGCGGTGGTGCGACACGTTTCCGGGAGGCTCCCCATGAGCGAACAACGTCACGTGGCCCTGTTCGATCAGGCGATTCACGGCCTGTTCCGTGATGCGGTGCGCATCTGCGCCGGCGAGCCGGCCATGGCAGCCCGGATGCTGCGCATGCTCGGGCAGCAACGCCGCGCCGTGCGGCGGCGCAAGGCCAGGGCTGCCGTGGGCATCGAGGTGCCGCCCTTGCTCATCATGAGCGTGACCCAGCGCTGCAACCTGCATTGCAAGGGCTGCTATGCCCAGGCCCTGCATCGCGACGAGGCCGCCGAGCTCTCACCGGAGGCGACGGGGCGGCTGCTGGACGAGGCACACGAGCTGGGCGTCTCGATCGTGCTGCTGGCCGGTGGCGAGCCGCTGTTGCGTCCCGATCTGCTCGATCTCACCGAGGGCCGCCGCGACACGCTCTTTGCCCTGTTCACCAACGGCTTGCTGCTGGACGAGGCCTGCATCGATCGGCTGGCCGCCCAGCGCCACGTGATCCCCGTCATCAGCCTGGAGGGACACCAGGCCGACACCGACGCGCGGCGGGGGCGGGGCGTGCATGCCCATACTGTGCAGATCATGGGACGCCTGCGGCGGCGGGGCCTCTTTTTTGGCACCTCGATGACCATCACACGCCAGAATTACGCCACCCTCTGCGCGCCCGAGTACCTGTCGGATCTCATCGCCAGCGGGTGCCGCCTCTTTTTCTTTGTCGAGTATGTCCCGACGGCGCCAGGGACCGAGGACCTGGTGCTGACCGAGGCGCAGCGGGCCGAGCTGCCGGCGGTGCTGGAGGCGCTGCGCGCTGGATTGCCCGGCCTGTTCGTCGAGCTGCCGGGCGATGAGGATCTGTACGGCGGCTGTCTGGCGGCGGGGCGCGGGTTCGTCCACATCAGCGCCGACGGTCGCCTGGAGCCCTGCCCCTTTGCGCCCTTTTCCGACGTGAGCGTGCAAGACACAAGCCTGGCCGACGCCCTGCGCTCGCCCTTTCTGCGGGCCCTGCGCGAGAGCGATCTGCACCTCGCCGAGACCCAGGGCGGCTGCACCCTGTGGGCCCAGCGCGACCAAGTGACGGCGCTGCTGGGGCAGCACATGGCGGCCCCGTTCGAGTAGGCTTACCGGACGTGTGCGCACTGCATTGACGCCTTGCGTCGTTGGGCTATAATAGGCGCTATATTCATAGGTTCGAATATAGCAAAGGGAACAGTTCATGGAGATCATTGTGCTGGGGCCGGGATGCCCCAACTGCGACCGGATGGAGCGCGTGGCACGGCAGGCCGTGGAGGAGACCGGTGTGGATGCCACCATTACGCATCTGACCAAGATGGCCGACATCATGGCGTATCCGATCATGGGCACGCCGGGACTCGTCATCGACGGTGAGGTCCTCGTGTCGGGGCGCGTACCCCGCAAGCAAGAGGTCGTCGCCTGGCTCCAAGAGCGCGCATGAGCCTGCTCGGGCGGCTGCTGGCGCTGCTGCTCGGTGTGTGCCTGATCGCCGCCTGCGCCCCGGGGCCCGCGCCGGAGCAGGCTGTTGACCCCGGCGAGGGCAGCGTCCCTGACGGCATCGCCATTCTGGAAGGCAAAGCCGCTCGGGCGCCCACGCGGACGGTGCCGGCCCTCGTGACGATCCTGCAAACCGGCGATGTGCGTGGGGCCGTCGACCCCTGCGGTTGAGCCGTGCCCCAGGGGGGCTTGGCCCGGCGGGCCAGCCTGATCCAACGGGTGCGGGAGGAGGCCGAGGGGCCGGTGCTGGTGCTGGACGCTGGCAACAGCCTCATGGGGCGGCCGTTGGCCCTGGCGAGCGAGGGGCGCCTGCTGGTCGAGGCCATGAACGAGATGGGCTATGACGCGCTGGCGGTGGGGCCCGGGGAGCTCGCCAAGGGCGTCGATGTCCTGCTGGAGCGGGCCGCCGAGGCCGAGTTTGCCGTGCTGTCGGCCAACCTGGTGTGGAGCGAGACGGGCGAGCCGCTTGTCGAGCCCTATACCCTGTGGGAGCGTCAGGGGCTGCGGGTGGCCGTGATCGGCGCGACCTTTCGCGAGGCGCTGAGCGGGCTCGAGGGCCTTTGGCCGGGCGTCGAGCTGCTCGACCCGGTGGAGCGGGTGGCCCACTATGTGGGCGAGCTGCGCCCGCAGGCCGACGTCGTCATCGTGCTCTCACACCTGGGCATCCACGAGGACAAGGCTCTGGCCCAGGCGGTAGAGGGGATCGACATCATCATCGGCGGCCGCTCGCGACAGCTCACGCGCGCCCCCGAGATGGTGGGGAGTACCGCCATCACGCACGCGGGGTTCGATGGCCAGTGGCTGGTGCGCCTGGATATTGACGGCTATGTGCACGCCCTTGGCGCTCCTGGCTATGGGATCATGAACATGCCCCCCAATGTGCCCGACGATCCAGCCATGGTAGAGCTGATTGAATGGTATGAACGGCGCTACCCGATCGGCGATTAGCCGTCGTCTTTCTTGCTAGACAGCATTGAGCCTGCCGGCGGCCTGCAACACGGCAAGGGCGTCCGCCGTTATCCAGGGGTTCCTCCGACGAATGCGGGCGCCCCCCCAATCCACCAGCGAATGGCCGCTGCGCAGCTTGCCCTGGCGATAGACGGTATAGTACTTGGCCTCGGCGGGCCAACCTCCATCGGACAGGCGCTTGGTCTCCAGCAGATCCAGGGCCCTGGCGCAACGTGGATCGCCAAGGGCGCCGATCTCGGCCATGACGTGCAGGGCGTACAGGATGTTATAATGCCAGTAGTAGGGGTAGTGGAGCTGAACAAAGGCCGGATCAATGATCTCGCCCGTGGAGCGGCGCAAAAAGAGTTGTCGTTTGAGCAGCACCTCGACGCCCTGCTCGACGGCGCTCTCTGAGGCGGGGTCGCCGGTATGGCGGGCATGCAGGGCCAGCGCCCGCAGGGGAATGAGCGTCTCGTGATAGGAAGAGTGGGTGGCCTGGGGGTTGCGGTCACAGTTCCAGCCGCCATCGGGCCACTGCCAGCCCTGCAGTCGCCGGGCCAGCTCCTCGGTGCGCTCGTCGGCCAGGCCCAGGGTGAGCATCGCCAGCACCGCGTTCCCCTCTTGCGAGGCGCAGCGCCGGGCGCGCCCCTGGAGGACGGGTACGTTGCGCGTGTGGGAGGGACTGAGGAGCCAGTCATGCACCTGCTCGCGCAGCGGGATCAGGTCCTCGTCGTCGGAGGGATAGCCCAGATCGGCGAGCTGTACCAGGGTCCAGAGAGCGCCCAGCCACTTTTGGTAGGCGTGGTACGGCAGCCGGCCCTCTTTATCACGGTGAGCGAGCAGAGCCTGTACGGGCGGCGAGCGCCGCACCGTCATCCGCAGGGCCGCAATCAGCATGTCCTCGGGATCCTGACCGAGGACGCCCGTGAGGACCTTGAAGCGTACCGCCGGCTCGCCATACTGCAAGAGCTGGCTGACGATAGGTTCCATAGCGATCTCTCCTCCTTGGTGGCAGCCTGCGCTCAGTATAGCACGCCCGTCTCTGCCGGGTAGCGGCCTTGGACAGTTTCCGGCGCCCCCATTATACTTGGCCTGCAAGCGGTACGGAACCCTGGAGACCACAGGTGCCGGGCATCCAACAGATCATCAAGCGCACGGGGGCCCTAGTGCCCTTTACCAAGGAGCGCATCAGCAACGCCATCTATCGGGCGGCGGTGTCAGTGGGCGGGCGCGATCGCGCCATCGCCGAGGGCCTGGCCGATGAGGTGGTGGCCCAGTTGGAGGATGAGCTGGCGCCCGGTGAGATCCCCACCGTGGAGCAAATCCAGGATATCGTGGAGCGCGTGCTGATCAAGAACGGCTATGCCAGCACGGCCAAGGCCTATATCCTGTACCGCGATGAGCGGGCCCGGCGCCGGCAGGAGCGCGCCCAGCGCGAGGCGCTGCGCCAACAGAACATCCCCTGGCGCAAGATCTATGACGTGCTGAACTGGGCCCTGGACCATGGCCTGCACACCGTCGAGCAACTCAATGACCGCATGCAGCGCGGCGAATATGCCGACATTGTTCACGAGTCGGATCGGGCCTATAATGAGGATATCTCGTGCGCCGCCGAGATGATCTATGAGCGGCGCGACGAGATCCGCATCGTGATCGTGGCGGGGCCGTCGTCCTCGGGCAAGACTACGACCACCCTCAAGCTGCGGCATCTGCTCGAGCAGATGGGACTGCGCCTGGTTCCCCTGGCTCTGGATGACTATTTCTACGACCTGGAGGACCATCCGCGGGACGAGTTCGGCGACTATGATTACGAGACGCCCCAGGCCTTGGACCTGGCGTTGATCAACGAGCACCTGCAGTGTCTCATTGCCGGGGAGTGCGTGCTGCTGCCCCACTATGATTTCCGGACCGGCCAACGCACGTTGGACCAATCGCCGCTCCAGGTCGGGCTCGAGGATATCATTTTGATCGACAGCCTGCACGGCCTCTACCCGTCCATGATGCAGGATGTTCCGGAGGAGCAGCAGTTCAAGGTCTATATCGAGCCGCTGCTGCAGATGCGAGGGCCTGACGGGCGCTATGTGCGCTGGACCGATCTGCGCCTGATGCGTCGCATGGAGCGTGACGTGCGCGAACGGGCCTATAACCCGCAGCGCACATTGGAGCACTGGCACTATGTGCGGGCCAGCGAGAGCCGCAACATCCTGCCCTATGCCAATACGAGCGATTATGTGGTGAACAGCGGTCTGCCCTACGAGCTGGCTGTGATGCGGGCGCGCCTGCTGGATGCCTTTGCCCGCTGGGTCGTCGATTATCGGAACGATCCGCTGCGGCAGGATGCTTATGTGCGCGCCGTGCGCATCCATGCCCTGTTGAACGCCGTGTTGCCTGTCGAGGATGAATCGCCCATACCGCCGGACTCGCTCCTGCGCGAGTTTATCGGCGGCAGTTGCTACGAATACTAGGAGAGAGCAAGAAAGGAGCTGCCTGTGAGCCGACGCTCGGAACGCATTGAACAGGCCCGCAAGCGGCGGCGCAATCGCCGTTTGCTCACTATAGGAGGGGGCGCGCTGGCTCTGCTTTTGCTCGTCGCTGCCCTCGTTCTGGCAGGCTCCATCATGACGCCGCCCCTCACGGCCGCCGATCTGGCGCGCATCTCGCCGGGGGAGACCTACGAGCTGATGCAGACCGGCGAGGCGGTGCTGTATGACGTGCGCTCGGAGGGGGCCTATGCCGCGTTGCATGCCGAGGGCTCGGTCTCTCTGCCCGAGGGCCAGGAGCTGCGCGCTCTGGATGAGCTACCGCGAGATCGGCTGCTCGTCTTTCTTTGAACTTGACCGGATGAAGCCAGCAGCGCCCGGGTGGCGCTGTCACTGATCAATGCCGGTCTGGAGCCCGAAATAGTGCGGCTGCTGGATGGTGGCTTGGCCGCCTGGCTCGAGGCGGACCTGCCGACGGCATCGCTCCAGTAGCACGATGACGTCGCTAGCGGGGGCCGCGTCAACATTTGACGCGGCCTTGGCCGTATAGTACAATGCCGCCCGTGAATCGAATGACCTGCTCTCCGAATCATCCGGCCTAACTCATTC
>SKRJ01000138.1 GCA_007118555.1 Anaerolineae bacterium
GAGGGCATCCTGCGCGACGCCGTATCAGGGGGCGCCGTCGCAGATGCGCAGGTGCACGTTGCCGAACTGGTGGTGGCTGCGGATCGGGAAGGGCGCTTTGAGGTGGAACTCCCCACGGGGGAGCATCAGGGGCGCGTGGTGGCCGAGGGCTATGTCGATGCGCCCGTCACCGTTAGGCTGAGCGAAGAGACGCGTCGCCAGACGGTAGAGATCGCGATGCAGCCGCGTATGCTGCGCGGTCAGGCGATCCTGGCTGACACGGGCGAGGCCCTGGGCGATGGCCAGATCCAGTATGGCGACCTCGTGCAGCCTCTGGAATCTGATGGCGGGTTTGAGCTGCCGGCCCGTGCGATGAGCGATCTCGTGGTCTCCTGTGAGAGCTGCCTTCCGATGACGATGGGCGCTGCCGAGATCATGGCACTCTTTGCGGCCGATGGAAGCCAGGCCACGCCGGTTACCGTCGAGGTGACGCCGCGCGCTCTGGAGGGCGTGGTGCGTGAGCCGGATGGCGCGCCCGCAGTCGGTGTCGACGTCCGCATCGGGGACCAGGCTGCCACGACCGACGCCGAGGGGCGGTTTGCCCTGCGGCTTGTGCCGGAGGGTCTGGACCTCGAGGTGTCCAGCATGGCCCATCGCACCCCTGATCCTGTGGCGCTTGCAGGCCAGGCGAACCTGGAGATCACCATCGAGCCGTGGGAAGCTACCGTGCTGGTGAGGGATGAGGCCACCGACCGCCCGTTGGCGAATGCGGTGGTGGCATCGGACGAGGCGGAGGCAACGACGGACGCGGACGGTCTCGCAACCCTGCGGCTGCCGCCGGGCAACGAGCTTGCCGTCACGGCCGAGGGCTACTCATCCGTCACCCTCTCCTATGAGGGCGATACGGAGCAACTGGAGGCCTCGCTGCGTCCCATTCGCCTGTTCGGGACGCTGACCAACGAGGCGGATGGCACCCCGGTGCGCAACGCCCTGGTCCAGGTCTTTCGCGAGGGGGAGGATACCCCCGAGCTGCTGCGTACCGACGAGCAGGGCGCCTATGATATCCCCGATGCGGCCGATGTCACGCGGCTGTTCATCAAGGCGCCTCGCTATCGACGGGTCGATGTTCCCGTGACGCAGATGGGCCGGCTGGATATACCGCTCGAGGTCTTTGACTCGTACGGCATCTACATGACCCTGGGCATCCTGTCGCTGCCCGACCGGGTGAACGAGTTGTTGGACCTGATCACCGAGTCGGATGTCCTAAACACGGTGGTGATCGACGTCAAGGGCGACTGGGCCACGATGGCCTATGAGAGCCAGGTGCCCCTGGCCCGAGAGGCGGGCACCTACGTGCCAGGCCTCATGGACATCGAAGAGTTGCTGGAGATGTGTCGCGAGCGCGATATCTATACTATCGCGCGTATCGTCGTGTTCAAGGATCGTCTGCTGGCGACCGCCCGGCCGGAATGGGCCATCGACACCCATAGCGGCGGCCTGTATCGCGATGGTGAGGGTCTCTATTGGACGGACCCCTTCCGGGAAGAGGTCTGGGACTATAACATCGCCATCATGCTCGAGGCGGTGGAAAAGGGGTTCGACGAGATACAGCTCGACTATATCCGGTTCCCCTCCGAGGGGCGGGTCTCGGATCGCATCTATATCGAAGAGGCCACCTTTGAATCGCGCACCCGGGCCATCCGCGAGTTTAGCGCCGCGTCCTACCGCGCCATCGAGCCCACGCCCGCCTTTCTCTCGGCCGATATCTTTGGGCTGACGCCCTGGGTCAGTCCGGATCTGGACATGGGCATCGGCCAGCGGGTCGAGGACTTTGCGCCGTATATGGACTATTTGTCTCCCATGCTGTACCCGACCACGTTCAACCGCATCGGGCTGCGGGGGGCAGGCATTCAGGACGCCTGGCTGGAGCCGTACGCCACGGTCTATGAGAGTATGGTGCGGATTCTCAAGCGTACAGATACGCCGGTACGCCCCTGGCTCCAGCACTATTCCGTAGGGGTGCCCTATCGCATGGAAGAGTTCCTGGTGCAACGCAAAGCGGCCGAGGACGCAGGCAGCCATGGCTGGCTGTTCTGGCACTCGGCGGGCAGATATCTTCCCGAGATCATGACCGAGAACCCTTATCATCTGCTGCGTACCGTGCCGCAACCCCCCGTGCGCGAGCCGCAGGACTAGGCGGCTCGGCCTGCCGGGGACGCGTCTACAAGCGACAGGAGCGCCTCAGGAGGTCCCGAATCTCGATGCCAGAACAACTCTCGCTCACCGATCTGGACGCGCTGCATCTGGCAGCCCACAGTGCAGAGATCGCCTCGTCAGAGGGGGGCGAGTCTCTGTTGTTGGATGGTTTGGCGCTCCTCCCGGAGTCCACGCTGCAACAGGGGACCATCGAGGTGGATATTGCCACAGAGGGCCCCGCTTATCCGGGCATCGTGTTTCGCGCGGCGGATACCCTCAACTATGAGCTGGCCTATGCCCAGCCCCACACCAGCGACGAATGGGACGCTCTCCAGTACGATCCGATCTTTCATGGCGCCAACTGCTGGCAGATCTATCATGGAGAAGCGTACCAGCGTCCCACACAGGTGCCCACGGGCCGCTGGTTTACCCTGCGGGTGACCTTTGCGGGGTGCAGGGCGCGCATCTGTGTGGATGAGCAGGCGCCGCTGGTAATCGAGCGCCTGGCGCATCCGCATCAGGAGGGCATGGTGGGCGTGTGGAGCTATCGCCCCGCCTATTTCCGCAACCTGCGCATCTCGCCCTCAGCCCACATCCTCGAAGAGGGTCGCGAGATCGCTCAACCCCTCGATGCGTCCTGGCAGCGCGTCCATGCCTGGTTCGTCGAGGGCCTGGGCATGGCGGTCTGCGAGGCCAACGGAGCGTTGAACCTGCATCGTTACCTGCCATCCAGCGTGCGGGGCATCACCCTGTCCCGGCGTCTGCTCGTCGCGTCCGAAACCGAGGCCGAGCTGGCCTTTGGCTATAGCGACGTCCTCGAGCTCTCGTTGGACGGCGAAACGCTCCATCAGGGTGAGAACACCTTTACCCGGTCGCCCGAGTGGGAGGCGCGGGGCTATGTGGTGCCAGAGCATCGCCTCACGGTGCGCCTGACCCCCGGCGAGCACCGGCTCACGGCCATGCTCCAGGTCACCGAGCCCTTTGGCTGGGGCCTGGCCATGGCGCTGCGGGGCGACGGAATCGAACTACTGCCGCCCGAGTGGTCGTAAAACGCCCAGGCAGAGCCAGCCTGTCCGATGGGCGGGCGGGAGGTGATGACATGGATCCGGAGACGCTGCGACGCTATGTGGCCCCCTGTGGCGAGCTGTGCTATAGCTGCGTTGCCTTTTGCGACGGTCCTATTGCCGAGCACGCCCGCGAGTTGGCGCGCCGCCTCAAAGGCTTTGGGCGGCTCGTCTCCACATTCACGACGTTCGAGCCCAGGGTGGCCCACTATGATGGCTTTCGAGACCTGCTGTCGTACCTGGCCGAGGGGACCTGCGGAAGCTGCCGCGAGGGCGATGCGTGCATGCCCGATTGTCACGTGCGCGCCTGCACCCGGGAGCGCGGGTACGACTATTGCTACCAGTGCGACAGCTTTCCCTGCGCTGACGTTAACTTTGATGGGTACCTGCTTGAGGACTGGCTGTATGCCAACCGGC
>SKRJ01000221.1 GCA_007118555.1 Anaerolineae bacterium
ACGCGCGTGCTTTTTCGGGCCCGCAACAGATCCACGATATTGGCCATAGGCATTCCTCTCTTCTGCATCGCAAGCATATCGCCATTCGGCCCCCAGAACAAATGGTCCCTGCGGACCCGTGTGGGAGCAGGCCCGGCGGATCTTGACCGGGTGCTTGACGTAGCCGCACTCGGGGCGCTATCATCGGTACAGAGGCCGTAACTCAGAGCAGGTTCATGCACAGTATCCGTCTCGTCCTAACGGAAGAACCGAGGAGAGCCGAGTCGAGAGAGCTGGACAGGATCCACTGCAAGGAGCGCTGATGAGCCAGGAGATCTCGCCCAGGACCCGCGAACTGTTGCAGAGATTGCAGCGCATAGACCATACCGACTATGTGATTCTCCGGGAGCTGGCCAAGCACACCAAAGACCCCGAGAACCACGAGGTCTTGGAGGCCCTTGCCAAGGAGCGCCATGCGCGCCAGGCACGATGGCGCCAGATCACCGGCGAGGAGGCCGAGCCGAATCATATTCTCGTCTGGCTCTATGCCGCACTGGCCCATGTGCTGGGGTTCACGTTCGCCGTCAAGTACATGGAGCGCGATGAGGAGCGGGCCCACGAGATCTATGAGGCGGTGCGCGACGAGGTCCCTGAGGCCAAGCGCATCGTTGAGGAGGAGGAGGCCCACGAGTTCGAGCTGATCGATATGCTCGATGAGGAGAGCATGCATTATGTCAACTCTATCGTCCTGGGCATGGTCGAAGCCATCGTCAACTTTATAGGGCACCTGTCCGGACTGACGTTGGCCCTTCGCGATGCGCGTTTGATCGGCCTGACGGGGTTGATCACCGGCCTTGCGGCGTCCTTTGCCATCCTTTCCTCCGAGTATCTCGCTGTCGAGATCGAAACCCACGATCAAGAACCCGCCAAGGCCAGCCTGTACTCGGGTGGAACCAGTGTTCTCGCACTGATGATGCTGCTTTTGCCCTTTTGGTTCGCAGCCGACTATTTGGTGGCCATAGCGATCTCGCTGGGCATCGCGATTGTGATGATCGCGGCCCTCGCCTACTACTTGTCCGTCACCCGTGATCTGCCCTTTCGCCGACGCTTTGGACGCATGGCGGGCATCAGCCTGGGTGTGGCGGCCCTGAGCTTTGCCGTGGGCCTTGTGGTGCATGAGGCCTTTTGAGGCTCTGGACAGAGTCTGCCCTGCCCGGACGTAGCATCATGAACGTGGCAAGCACGCGGTCTGTACCGATGGATTCGATTTTGAGAGTTATAGGATCAAACAAGCGATAGAGTATGTCGACGAACATATCTGACCGAACACGCAGCCTGTTGCTGCGCCTGCAGCGCAACGATCGCACAGAGCGGCTTATCTATCTTGCACTGGCAGAGCGCACCGACAATGGCGACAATGCCCGCGTTCTGGAGGAGATCGCCGAATCGCAGCGCTCGCGCGAGCGCCTCTGGCAAAAGTACACGGATCAGGAGGTTCGGCCCGATCGTTTTCGGATGTGGCGATACCTGACCATCGCGAGGCTTCTCGGGCTCACCTTTGCCACACGGCTTCTTGAGCGAGGCGAGGCGCAGAATCGGGATCCCTATCGGCGCGTGGTACAAGAGATCCCCGAAGCGCAGCATATGATCGAGAGCCAGAGCGATCATGAACATAGACTGATCGACCGCGTTGATGAGGAACGCCTCGAGTACGCAGGCTCGATGGTGCTGGGGTTGAGCGACGCCCTGGTCGAGCTGACGGGGGCTCTGGCGGGGCTGACGCTGGCGCTGAGGGATACGAGCCTCATTGGCGCGTCAGGCCTGATCACCGGCATTGCCGCATCCATGTCCATGGCGGCCTCCCAGTACCTGGCCGTCCAGACCGAGGAGAACGACCAGAGCCCCCTCAAGGCCAGCCTGTATACCGGCGGCTCCTATGTGCTCGCCGTAGCCCTGCTGATCCTGCCCTACTGGCTGGTGGGGCACTTTCTCACGGCGCTCGGTATCGCCCTGGCTATTGCCATTCTGATCATTCTGGCGTTCACCTACTATATCTCGGTCGCTCGCAACGTATCGTTTCGGCGACGCTTTTTGCAGATGGCAAGCATCAGCTTGAGCGTGGCTGTGCTCAGCTTTATCATTGGTTTTGGCGTGCGGCAGCTATTCGGGCTGGACGCATAGACGAGGACTCTTTTCCAGGGAGGTCTACCATGCAACTCGGATTCGTGAGCGCCATTTTGCCGGACCTATCGCTTGCCGAGGTGATGCGCTTGGCCGCCGACGCGGGGTACGCCTGTGTCGAGGTGATGTGCTGGCCCGTGGGCCGGGCCGAGCGCCGCTATGCCGGCGTCACCCACATCGATGTCACCACGCTGGATGATGCCCGCGTCGACGAGGTGCAGCGTCTGGTGGCCGAGACAGGGGTGTCCATCAGCGGTTTGGGCTATTACCCCAACCCCCTCTCGCCCGACGAGAGTGAGGCAGCGGTCGCGGTCGAGCATCTGCGCAAGGTGATCGCGGCGGCCCCGCGGCTGGGGCTGGACACGGTCAACACCTTTGTCGGGCGCGACTGGACCCGCTCCATCGATGACAACTGGCCGCGTTTCCACAAAGTCTGGCCGCCCCTGGTGGCCCTGGCGGAGGAGCACGGCGTGCGCATCGGCATCGAGAACTGCCCCATGCTGTTTACCGCCGACGAGTGGCCCGGCGGCAAGAACCTGGCCATCTCGCCCGCGGTGTGGGAGCGCATGTTCAGCGAGATCCCCAGCCCCGCCTTTGGGCTCAACTTTGATCCCTCGCACTTGATCTGGCAGCAGATGGATGTGGCCCGCGCCGTGCGCCAGTTTGGCGACCGCCTCATCCATGTGCACGCCAAGGACGCGCGCCTGGATCGCGACAAGCTGGATCGCGTCGGCATCCTGGCTCACCCCCTCGAGTATCACACGCCCAAGCTCCCCGGCATGGGCGATGTGGACTGGGGCTCGTTCTTTTCCGTGCTCACCGATACGGGCTATGAGGGGCCGGTGTGCGTCGAGGTCGAGGACCGGGCCTATGAGGACAGCCTGGCCCACCGGCAGGCCGCCCTGCGCCAGAGCCAGCGGTTCCTGGCACAGTATGTGGGGTAGGCGAGCAAGAGGGCGCGCATGATGTTGCGCGCCCTCGTCTAGTTACAAAGCAGCCTCTGGGGCTTGGAGCCCGGTACACGCCGTATCTCACCGCGCACCTCCAGCTCCAGTTTGACCGTCGTGGTGTACCAGCCCGCCGAGCCCAGGTACTCGCGCTCCTCGGGCGTGAGACCTGCCGCCACGGCATCGTGAAACTCTTCGGACATGAACACGATGCCCTCGCCCTCGGTGGGCAGCACCTCGAGAATGGCCCGGCGCACGGCGTCAAACTTCCAGCGATCAATACGTTTGGGCTTTTTGCCGGGGTTCGGGCTACGGCAGGCCACCTTGCCTTCTGACATCTTCGCCTCGCTTCATGAATCGAGAGCTGTCAGCCTACTCCTTGGCCTTGCGCGGCCCCCAATCGCCCACGCGCTTGTACACAAGATCGCCCCGCTCGAACCCCTTTTTCGCCTTGACCTTTTTCACCTTGTTGTTGGCTGTGCGCACATAGGCATAGGTCACGCGACGCGTGGTGGTAGAGCCGTCCTCGTCGGTCTCTTCCTCGAT
>SKRJ01000088.1 GCA_007118555.1 Anaerolineae bacterium
CCTGACGGTGCGCACGGTATCGCTGTTCTACGAGGTGGGCTGGCGCGCCCAGTACGATTTCGACGCCGCCTATGTCCAGGGGCGCCCCTGCGACCGGGAATTGACGCTGGCGTGGGAGGCGGTTGACCCCGATGCGCCCTGGCGCTAGGGGCGCCGCATCGGGCGCAGGCTAGACCATGATGCGCTGCAGGGGGATTAGCTCGACCGTGGTGCCTGTCCGCCGCTCGATCTCGGCATACGAGTGCCCCAGCAGATCCATCCCCCAGGCATTGGCAAAGGTGCTCGGGATGAGGACCAGGTCCGGACGGTAGCCCGAGCGCTGCACGAGCCGAATCTGGTCGATGTAATCCTGAACGACGTGCAGATCGCCGATGACGATATTGCCACCCCAAAAGTTGTGCTGGGCCATGGTGACGCGCACCTCGACATTGGGCAGGCGACACTCGGGCGCATCGCCTACGATCTGCAGGGCCTGGGCGTACAGGTCTTTGACCAGCGGCGTCGTAAAGAGCAGAACCCTTGCGGCTCTTGGATGTCGCTCGACGATCTTTTTGATACGCTCGAGTGCTCCCAGGTCAAAGCCGTCTGATAGCTGGATGCCAAATCCCCAGCGGGCCAGAGCGCTATAGGAGGGCGCATAGCCCTTGGGCTTGTAGGGGTAGAGATCCTCGTCCCGATCGAGTTCATTCGAGAGCGTGACGGCCCAGCGCTCTTCTCCCCGCATTATCTCGACGCTTACCGTCCATGGGCCGTCGTCCTGGAGCTCTTGTACAAAGTGCACCGCCTCGGCGCGGCTTATCACGACCTGGTCGTTGATCTTGGTGATGAGATCGCCAAATTGCAGCCCGGCATGGGCGGCGGGCGAGTTGGGGATGATTCCGTCGATATAGGCCATGATGGTCCTGTTCCAGTAGAACGAGGGCTGGATCAGGATTGGCGACGAGAGTTCGGGGCGTATCTGGTCGGCCAAATCCACCAGAGCGCGCCAAAAGGCGTCCGTATCGAACTGGGCCTCGTCGGCGTTGTAGCGAGTATAGCCCGGCAACAGCAATCGGATCTGGATGGGATGGTAGCTATCGAGATAGCGCATGGTCTCGGCCACGTCGTCCAGGGGTTCGTCTGGCGAGGGCACGATGCTCCCCGTGAACTGGATGCCTCGCGAGCGCAACAGACCGGCGGCATGAATGCCCCGCTCGGCTCGGGGCGACTGCATGACCCGACGGCGCCGCTCTGGATTGGAAGAGTTGAGCGAGAGAGAGATATGCAGCGGCTTGAGCGTGGCCAGCGCGTCCACCATCTTTTCGCTCAAGAAGTCGCCGTTGGTCGTAAGGTCGAGGGCCGTATCGGGGTTTGTTTCGCGCGCGATCCGGAGTAGCTCGATGGCATTCGGGTTCGCCAGGGGCTCGCCCGGCACCGCCATCGGCGTGGGCAACCCGCGCTGCTTGGCCGGCGCATAGTAGCGGGCCCGGGTCTGGGCCTCGCGCACCGATAGCATCGGGCGACGCCAGGCGATCATGGGAGCGCCCCTCAAAAAGCAAAAGACACAATCGCTGCTGCACCAGGAGGACAGCTCGCCCAGGTTATCCAGCAGATGGGGGCTGGGATAGCGCGCCCAAAAGGCCAGGTCCTTGAGGCGAAAGCTCTCGATGCGCACAGGCTGGCCCCCGGCTTCAAATGTGCCACAACGGCCCACATGCCACAGCAGATGCGAGATCATCTCTAGCCGTGGCTCGACCTGCCGGTACATGGCGGGCAGGTCCGGCTGATGCCTCTTGAGCACCGCTGGCGCATTCTGTTTCTGCCCGTGCACGGCCTCCTCGGGCTGCTCGTGAAAGGCAAAGGCCTCGATCTCGACCGGCGCCCCCTCACTCTCCAGCGCAATGATGCGTTGCAGGTTGGCGATCTGATGTCCTATGAGCTTTGTCAGCCCCTCAGAAACCACACGGCTACCCTGCTCTTGTTCCTTGACTCGTGTCATCGTCCTTTGCCCATCTCTGTATGTCCTCACGAGAAGCTAGACGTGTGGCTCGACCTCTCGTTCCGTTTCTGGCAGCCATCCTCCTGGTAGCCAGCGGCAGCTCTCGTCTTGCAAGATGGTGGTCCGATACCAGAGAGTGTGGGCAGCCAGCCGTGCCGCCAGGGCATCCAGCCAATGCTCGGGCAGATCGCGCTCCAGGATGCGCATCGCCTCGGGGTCTAGCAGGACGGTCGAGCAGGCGTGGCAATGGCTGGCAAAGGCCCGGTGGGAGTAGCGAAAATCGCCATTGTGCTCGAGCACCTTGATCAGCATATAGGGCCCACCCCAGGCGGCAATGGTATTGAGAAGTGGGTTGACATTGGCCTGATTGATGATCTCGGACAGGGGCTGTTGCAGCGCATTGCCCACTTGTAACGGCGGCGCTATCGCCGTGCCACAGCAGGGCGTCACGCCCCCAAAGGGGTCCACGCTCCATACACGCAACGCCGTACAGTACCCCGGCCTATTTGTCCATTCATACACATAGTCGCTCTCTGGAAGCCCGGCCAGAGCCCGGCCCACAGGATGGCAAGGAATCTCCATCCAGGTGACCTTCGGCGGCGACGGAATGTCCAGATGCTCTTGAAAGTACCGGGAGCCATGGCTTGATTTCGTCTTGACCGTCTGTACCACCACATTGATACCCAATGCCAGGGCCTCGTGAATGCAGTTCTCGACGCATCGGGCATCGACATACTCCAGGTGAAAGTCATCCAGGCTGATCAGCAGATCGCTGAGGCCCAGATCCACCAGAGGAGAAAGCATCGCACGAGCCCTTTGCCTGTCTGTGGACCAAAAGCAGTTGGTCGCAATGCCCATAGAGTGACCAAACTTTTGTTGAACAAAGGCGCCAAGCTCCAGCAAAAAGTCATAGTGCAGGAATGCCTCACCCCCAGAAAAGCCTACATGGTGGGTGAGGGGCATCTGCTCCAACTGGCCAAGGATCTGCTTGGCTTCCGATAGCGGCATCACGCGACTGTGGCTCATATCCCCGTCGACCAGGCAATGCCGGCAGGCGGCATTGCAGTTCCAGCTCAACTGCAGAGAAAGGATCTGATGGTGGATTGCTGCCTGTTCCTCAAGCACGCCAACACTGTTCATGGGACGCCTTTCTTATCGAAGCATCTCGCTTTCCTTGCTTGTATAGTTCAACGAGCCGGAAACAGAAATTGTGGCCGACATCGTCTCACCGCCAGGGGGCACCTCGATCATACCGCGATCGCGCAGCGACTCTCGTAGCTGAGAAACCTGGTCCTGCGACAGTCTTGTTCCTGCTGCAGTAACGAGGTGCTCCAGCCCAGGCGCAATCGCATCCGCAATCTCACGCTTGCTGTCGGGTGCCAGATCGGCGTGTCGCACCAGAGTCAGCCGTGAGGGCAGTCTAAAGCTGGGTCCATCTGTCATATTCAGTTCTCCTTGCACTGTGTTGCGTTCGTCTCGGAACAGGCAGCAATCCACCACCACATTCATACCGTGGCCTGCTAATCATCCTGGGATTCCCCGGGCTCTTCTCGAAAGATGGCATACACCTCCTGGGGCCTGTTGGCAAAGGCAAAGCCATCGATCTGCACCTTTTTCCCTTTGTGCGTCACAAAGCCCAGACCTATCAGGTCCTCCAGGAACACCCGCACCATCTCGATCAGAGGGTCCTCATAGACAGGCGGATCCTGTTGTGCATCCACAGCGAACCGCCAGACGTGATCGTTGCTATCGGATGTCATAAACCGCGCCTCCCTCTGATCGTACCCTGCTCTCGGACCGTCGCGCGCCTGGTGCCCGCCCATCAAAAAAGCATCCCTTGCCGCTGTATGTCAGGCAATGGATGCGCTCAGGTCTTGACAGTCCGCTACAAGACCCACACAAGCTCTGGAATGCACTCGAATCCCGCGTAATGGTAAATCCACAATGACCGCCAAGGGATCAGCACTCACCATAAAATAGATTCACTCCATGGTACGATTACGTAGACCAAAAGTCAATGGATTTACGCCAAATTAACCCCTTCTCCGTACTCGAGGAGCCTGGGGTGTTGCGGCGGCGGTATGCCCGGTAAGCTCGACGCGGACCTGTTGACCCGCGGGCCTCATTGGCGATAGAATGCCTTTATACGCTCCGGCAGGCAGAGGGAGGACGCCATGTTGGGACGCATCGGCATCGTGGGCGCAGGGAGCATGGGCGGTACGCTGGGGGCCTACCTTACGCGGGCGGGCCATGATGTGACCCTCATCGACGCGTGGCCGACTCATGTGGATACCATGCGTCGCGACGGTCTGACATTGACCGCTGTCAACGAGACGTTCACCGTGCCTGTGAACGCGTTGAACATCAGCGACGTCAGCGGGCTGGCCGAGCCCTTTGACGTGGTGTTTCTCTCCGTCAAGTCCTATGACACCGTCTGGTCCACCCATCTGATCGCTCCCCACCTCAAGCCCAACGGCTGTATGCTGCCCGTGATGAACGCCTTGAACGACGAGACCGTGGCCCGGATCGTGGGCTATCCCCGCACGGTCGGATGTGTGACCAGTATCAGCGCAGGCTTGTACGAGCCGGGGAAGGTATCTCGCACCGATCCCGTCGGATCGCATGCCTATAGTGTGGGTGAGCTACATGGCCAGATCACGCCGCGGGTGCGAGCGGTGGTCGAGGCGCTGCAGGTGATCGGGCCCAGCGTCGCGACGAGCAACATCTGGGGTGCGCGCTGGGCCAAGCTGGTGTGGAACGCCATGGGCAACGCCCTCTATGGGGCGTTGGGTGCTGGCCCCGAGGAGCTGGACGAGCCAGAGACCCAACAAGTGCTGCGCATTCAGGTCATGGCCGGCTGCGAGGCGGTTCGGGTCGCTCTGGCCAGGGGCATCGCCCTGGAGTCGATTCGTGGCATCGCGCCCGAGGATTTCGCGAACGCCCATTGCGAGGCGGACCTGACGGTTCTCACCGAGCGCATGCACGCGCTGGCGACGGCCCGGCTCAACCCGCCCGAGGGCGCCGCGCGGGTCGGGGTGCCGGCGCGACCCTCGCTGCTGCAGGATGTGCTCAAGGGGCGGCGCACCGAGGTGGACTATCTCAACGGGCGCATCGTGGCCGAGGGCGAGCAGCTCGGCGTGGAGACGCCCGTGAACCGGGCCATCGCCGATCTGATGCGGGCGGTGGAACGCGGAGAGATACCCCCTGGGAGGGCCAATCTGGCCCACTTGCAGACCGCCAGCCTACCATAGGCACAGCATCTGCTCACCGGGCGCCACTTGCTGTGGCGTCTGGGGCGCGCGAGGTCGCATGATTGGGCCGTCAAGGTCTTGCGAAATAAACCCCTATAGGGTATAATGATCTCGTATGGACTCAAGAGTGCCGATCCAGAGTTCCTTTGAGGAGGTCTAACATGCAACTCAGTGCGCGTAACATGTTGGCTGGCAAGGTCAAGAGCATCACCTATGGCGCCGTGAATAACGAGATCGTGATCGAGCTGGAGGGAGGACAGGAGGTTGTCTCCATCATCACCAAAAGCTCGACGGAACGGCTCGGTCTGGCGGAGGGCAAGAGCGTCTATGCCGTGGTCAAAGCCTCCAGCGTGATGGTGGCGGTAGACGACTAGCGTTCATAGACGCCCCGGAGCAGGGGTGCCTCGCGTCTCTCGATTCGTGTTCTGGCTGGAGTCCTCCAAAGGAGGCTTGGTTCGATGACGACGGAATCCACAGGCAACCTGGCGCGACTTGCCCAGGTCTGCCGCCTGTGGCGCCTGCGGGTTGCGCGGGTGCGTCCCGAGCTGCTGCCTGCGGGCAGCCCTGAGCGAAGCCTGGAACGGTGGGTGGTCGAGGATGAGGCGGGGCAGCTCTATGTCGTCGAGCGGCTGGACCCCCGTACCGTACCTCACAAGATGCGGGTCGCGGCCATTTTGGATGCCCTGGTCCGGGTGGGGTTTGACAAGGCCCACGCCTATCTGGCCGATAGCGCGGGTTGGCATGTGCTGCCCCAAGGGGGTAGTCACTGGCAGATCAGCCCCTGCTTGGAGAGCGATCACGTGCCCCGTCCCGACTGGGTGCGGGAGGCATGGCGCGGGCAGGCGCTGGCTGACTTTATGCTCGAACTCCGTCGTGTCACCTCCGACCTCTCGCTGCCGCCGGGCGAGCCCTTTTCGATTCGCGATTTCGTCGCCGATCTCCATCAGCGTCTGGCGCGGGAGCGGCCCGAACTGGCTGCCCAGTTGACTCCCATCGTCGAGGCTCTCCTCGATCGCTGGTTGGGCCCCGACGTGCCGCTGCCCACGGCATTCTGCCACGGCGATCCCCATCCCCTCAATGTGATCTGGCAGGACCAGGCAATCCGCGCCGTGATCGACTGGGAGTTTTGCGGCGAAAAGCCCCAGGCCTATGACGTGGCCCTGCTCATCGGGTGCGCGGGCAGCGAGGATCCCGAGGCGCTGACGGGCGAGCTGGTGCGGGCGCTCCTGGCCCGGCTGCGGGCCGGCGGGCACCCCGGCGCCGACGACCCCGCCCTGTGGGCCCTGGTGCTGGGCGTCCGCTTTGGCTGGCTCTCTGAATGGCTGCGCCGTGAGGATGACGCGATGGTGGCCCTGGAGCTGGACTATATGCGGCTGCTGGTGGAGCGCCGGGAGACGTTGCACGCGGCATGGGCCGAGATGTGAGCTACCCGTCCAGCGCCGCTGCCACCGCATTCGAGTAGCGGGCGAACAGGCGATGGCTCTCGGGCCGGTTGGTCAGCAGCACGCACGACAGGCCCGTTTCGGGGTCGGCCCAGAACAGGGTGCCCGTGGCGCCCGTGTGGCCGAAACTGTTGCGCGAGACCAGGTCGCCGTAGGACGACGCGCCCAGCCGCCAGCCCAGACCCCAGCGATCGGTGAGCCGCTGCTCGGGCGGGATGTGGGGCAGGGCTGCCGTCTGATCGCGGACCATGGCGCGGCGGGCGGCGGGGCTTAGGGGGCCCGGCCGGGCGCCCAGCATGTGCCGTAGCAGGCGGCTCAGATCGCCGGCCGTCGCGTGCAGGCCGCCCCACGGCGCGCCCAGATCACGCCAGTAGGCCGAGTTCCAGCCCCAATCGCTCTCGACGTTGGACTGGGTCTCTACCGGCGAATCGTTGGCCCGCACGCTGGCCGTCAGGCCCGCCTCGGGCATCCCCAGGGTGGTACGGGCCATGCCCAGAGGCTCGAACAGGTTCTCCCGCAGCCACACGCGCAACGGTTGCCCTGTAACGAGCTCGATCACCTGACCCAACATCAACAGCCCCATGCTCTGGTAGCTGACCCGGGTCCCCGGCGGGAACAGCGGCTCCAGGGCACATACCGCCTCGACAAAGCGCTCCAGGCCCGCATGCTGCTCGCGCAGGGTGACATTCTGCACCAGTTGGTCGGGCAGGCCCGAGGTGTGGGTCATCAGATGGCGCAGGGTAATGCCCTGCTTGCCCTGAGAGGCAAAGGCGGGCACATAGCGGGCGACGGGGTCCTCCAGAGCGATGATCCCTTGCTCTACGAGGAGCATGGCCCCCATGCACACCACCGGCTTGGTAATCGAGGCCACCAAAAAGGATGTATCGGGCGACAAGGGGGGCTCTTCGTCGGCCCATCCGGGGCGCCCCAGGGCCTCGTGGGCCAGCAGGCGATCCTGGAGCGCAATCGCCGTGGCCGCAGCAGGGACCTCGCTGGTGTCCACGACGCTCTGTAGCAGGTCCAGCGCCTGTGCCAGGCGAGAGGGATCGAGCGCCGGATCCATATTCAGGGGGTATTGTGCCATGGGATTCCTCCTCGATGGATGTCGCTGTAGGCTGATTCTAGCACACAAGGGATATGCACAACAGCATCTAGAAAAAAGGATAGTCAGCTTATGGGGTGAATCCACGGAAAATCCTCATGGACTGTCTGCCAAAGAGCGCCTCTGGCTTGTGTCTATTGCGTTTCATCTCCCGAGCGGCTATGATGGGCACCGTCGGAATGGGTCATTCTGTTCGCTGTGCCAAGCCAGGGGGAGGACATGATGGAGCGCAAAGACGGGCCGTTTAGCGGTCATTTCTGGCCGGTCCTGTTCGAGAGCGAGATGACGTGGGAGTCACTGCGAGAGGCGCCGCTCTCGGAGGAGCTACAGGACGTACTCGACAAGGCCCCCCGTGACCTCGCCGTGGGATGGGGCATCCCCTTTGAGATCCATAGCCCCATCCTCGTGGCCGAGGATCCGGTGCAGGTAGCCATGCCCGGTGTACGGGCTCGCTGGTTGGTCTTTATGCATACCTCGGATGCCAGGCCCTTGTGC
Organism: Anaerolineae bacterium; assembly: GCA_007118555.1. Taxonomy (GTDB): domain Bacteria; phylum Chloroflexota; class Anaerolineae; order UBA1429; family UBA1429; genus UBA1429. The sequence goes on from SKRJ01000088.1 coordinate 8,269, forward strand.
CATGACGAACACGGGCTGACTCCCGCCACCCGCGGGGTGGGGCAGCTCGGGGAGGTGGCCGCCCACTATGTCATGGGCTATGCCGATGCCACCGAGGTCACGGTCCCCATCCGGCGTCGCTACGAGATCGGGGCCTTTCAGCGCATCTGGGGCGAGAACTGCCTGCTGGCCGTAGCCGACCACAAGCCGTACCCGGTGCGCTTGGAGCAGGATCAGGCGCCTCCCCCCTGGGGCCAGCGCCAGACCCGGGCGCGGAACCCGGATCAGGGCGAGTGGGTCAACTGGCTGTGGGCCTGGGAGAACTCTCATCCGGACAAGGCGCTGGCGTGGATCCGATTCGAGCCGGCTGCAGGAGCTGTGTTGGTGATGGGCCTGGCCGGCGGCGACGTAGAGAGCCAGCCTTTACGCTGGGAGGCCCGACGCAAGGCGCTGCTCACCCTGCCCGAGGGCGTCGCCTTTGAGCCCGAGGTCGACGAGCAGGGCCTGCTGAGCCAGATTCGCCTCGACATGGGCCAGGTCATCTCGGCCCAGCGTCGCCGTCTCTATCCCGACGAGAGCTGGGATACGAGCTATAACAATCAGTTGCCCGAGCTGTCGGAGCAAGAGATCCTGGTCGAGTATACAGCCCATCCCAAAGCAGCCTTTCACCTCTGGAATGGGCTCCAGGTGCCCGTGGCAGAGGTGCAGGCCATGGAGGCGGGCGGTCCCCTGGCACCCGTGGCCCCCGCCACCCAGCGAGTGACGCTGCGGGTGGTCGAGGCGGCCGGCGGCAAGCCGGTGCCCGTCAAGCTGCACGTGCATGGCGAGGCGGGCGAGTATTTGGCGCCGGTGGATCGGCATCGCATCCCCAATCCCTTTTGGTTCGAGGACTATTCGGTGGACTTTGTGCATGCGGGCCTGCACTATTGCACCTATATCCCCGGCGAGACCGACCTCGACCTCCCCTTGGGGCGCGTGTACATCGAGATCGCCAAGGGGTTCGAGATCAAGCCGGTTCGCATGGCTGTGGATGTGACGGCCGAGACCCGCGAGATCACCGTGCCCCTGGAGAAGGTCCTGTCCTGGCGCGAGCGCGGCTGGGTCAGCGCCGATACCCACGTGCACTTTTTGTCGCCCATGTCGGCCCTGCTGGAGGGCGCCGCCGAGGGCGTGAACGTCGTGAACCTGTTGGCCAGCCAGTGGGGCGAGCTAATGACCAATGTGGGCGACTTTGACGGACGCACCACCTGGGGCTCGGCCGAGGCGGGCGGCGATGGCGAATACCTGGTGCGGGTGGGCACCGAGAACCGCCAGCATGTGCTGGGGCATATCTCGCTGCTGGGCTATGAGGGGCGCATGATCGCTCCCATGACCACCGGCGGCCCCGACGAGTCGGCCATCGGCGACCCCATCGAGATCCTGCTGACCGAGTGGGCCCGCCAGGTGCATCGCCAGGGCGGGCTGGCGATCCTGCCCCATTTCCCCAACCCGCGGGCCGAGCACGCCGCCAGCATCGTCGAGGGCGAGATCGATGGCATCGAGATGACCTCCTGGGGTGACCTGTACAGTGGCATCAGCCCCTACTCGCTGTCGGACTGGTACCGCTACCTGAACAACGGCTACCTGGTGCCCGCCGTGGGGGGCACCGACAAGATGGCCGCCGGCACCGCCGTGGGCACCGTGCGCACCTATGCCCTCATCCCCAAGGACCGGCCCTTTACCTATGCCGAGTGGATGGAGGCGATCCGCCGAGCGAACACCTTTGTCACCTACGGGCCGCTGCTGGATTGCACCGTCGATGGCCAGCCCATGGGTTCGCGCATCACGATGAGCGCCCGGGGCGGCACCGTCGAGTTTGCCTGGGAGGCCGCCAGCGTCACGGTGCCCATGTCGCGGGCCGAGCTGGTGGTGAACGGCGAGATATGCGAGAGCGTCGCCATCGACCCGTGGCAGGCCTCGGGGAGCTGGTCGTGCAAGGTGGATCGTAGCAGTTGGCTGGCGCTCCTGATCCGGGGCCACTATCCGGACAGGCCCGAGATCGTGGCGGCCCACACGACGCCGGTAATGGTCGAGCTGGAGGGCTCGCCGTTCTATGCCGCCGCCGACGCCGTCACGATCCTGGAGCAGATCGAGGGCTCGCTGGCCTTTTTGGACACCATCGGCACCCGCGCCGAGACACAGGTCTACAAGCGGATGCGCCTGGTGCTGGAGGGCGCTCACCGCCGGCTGCACAATCGCATGCACCAGCTCGGGCACTATCATGAGCACACGCCCGGCGAGGACCATATCGAGCATCACTGACGCGGCTGGCGATTGAGGCCGTTGCAGGTCTCGCGTCCGTGCTTGACAACGCTGTCCATCAGGACAACAATAGCCGGGCATGCAAAAACTCTATTGCAGAGAGGGAGAAGGGGCAGATGAAGGTTCTGATTGGGCCGAACATGATGGGGCTGGAAAGATATCTGGATGACCTGAGGGACGAGTTTCCCGAGATCGAGTTCGCCTACTGGTCCGAGCGCGAGACCTTGGAAGAGGCGATTGTGGATGCCGACATCTATTTGGGCTGGATCAACAGCGAGATCTTTTCGGCCGCCAGGGAGCTCAAGTGGATTCAGTCGCCCAGCTCGGGCGCCAACTATTACGTCGCCATCCCCGAAATCGTCGAGAGTGACGTGCTGATCACCAGCGCTGTTGGCACTCACAGCGCCTGTCTGGCCGAGAGCGTGTTTGCCATGTACCTTGCGTTCACCCGGGGCATCCGCCAGTTTGTCATCCGCCAGCAAAAGCACGAGTGGTCGCTCCGCGAGATGCGCGGCCAACTGTGCGAGATCACCCGCTGCACCATGGGCCTGATCGGCTTTGGCACAGTGGGCCGGGCCACCGCCGTGCGTGCCGCGGCCTTTGGCATGCGAGTCCTGGCTGTGGATGCCTATCCAGGCGTCAAGCCCGACCATGTCGAGGCGCTGTGGGGGCTGGAGGGGCTGGACGACCTGCTCGCCCAGTCCGATGTGGTGGTGGTCACGGTGCCCTATACGCCCGATACCGACCACATGATCGGCGAGGAACAGATCGCCAAGATGAAACAGGGCAGCTATCTGATCGGCATCTCCCGCGGCAAGATCATCGATGAGGACGCGCTGGTGGCCGCGTTGCGCAGCGGGCATCTGGCAGGGGCGGCGCTCGACGTCTTTGCCGAGGAGCCGCTGCCGCCCGACAGCGAGCTGTGGGATGTGGAGAACCTGCTGATCACGCCCCATGCGGCCGGCGGCACCCAATACGAGGCCGAGTATGTCATGGACATATTTCGCGAGAACCTGACCAAGTTCCTCAATGACGACCTGCCCCTGCGCAATCAGGTCGACAAGCAGTTGGGCTGGTAGGCAACAAGCAGACTGTGCATCAGGGGCGTCCCATCGGAGGGCGCCCCTGTTCTGTTACGCGGGCCGGGCAAAGCGGGTTAGCGGCTTAGCGAGCAGGTCGGGCGGAGGGCGCCTCGGGATAAAACGCCTGTTCCCCGCGCAGCTGCCAGACCAGGCCGTGCTCTCTGGCGACGGCGCGCAGTGTCTCGCCGATCACTTGGCGCAACTCTTGCGCATCGGCCTCGACCCGAGCGTTGATCGTCAGCTCGATCTCGTGGCCCAGCTCTGGCAAAGAGCGCAGGCCCTCGGGCTCTTGCAGCGCCGTCAGGCTGATTTTGGCGTGTCGGCCGCCCGAGCGCGCCAGGAACTTGCAATGGGCGATAGGCCAGCCCCGCAGGCGTATCGCCTGCTCGATGGCGACCACCAGCGCCTCCAGGGCCTCGCGCCCGTTGCGGGGCGCCTGGATGAGCAGCTCCTGATCGAGCCAGGCAAGCCGCCGCTCGCCCTCGCCGTACCGGCCATAGTCCACGTCCAGCGCGACGTCCGACGGCGTGGCCTGTCCGCTCTCGATGGCCTGTACCCAAGGGATCACGCCCTCGGGCGCCAGGGCGTTCTGCAGCAGACAGCGCTTGCCGCCATACCGCTTCGCCAACAGGCCCTCGAGGTCCCGACGATCCTCCGAGCTGAGCAGGTCTACTTTGTTGGCAACCAGCAGCTCGGCCTCGGCAAGCTGTTGGGACAGGATATAGACCACGTCATCGCTAAAGGGGAGGGGCTGGCCGCGCAGATGGCGGAGCAGGAGGCGGGCATCTGCAAAAGCCGACAGGCTCGTGGGTGGGATGCCGCCCTGCCGCAGCGCGCGCAAGGGCTGGACCACCGTGGCGATCAGATCGGCGCACGAGCCCACCGACTCGGCATAGATCACGTCGGGCTGTGCGTCGTGCTGCAATTGCGCCAGCACCTGAACCAGGTCATCATAGTTGCAGCAGAAACACCCGCCCGAGACCTGCACGGCGGGCACGTTCTGGGCCTGCACAAAGGCTGTATCCACCAGGTAGCGTCCTTGATCGTTGGTGACGACGCCCACCCGCTCTCCCCGCGCCAGGTGGCGCTTGGCGGCGGCCACGATGGCCGTCGTCTTGCCGCTGCCCAGGAATCCGCTCACCAGGTGCAGTCGGATCATGGCGCGCCCTCGCCCTGGTCGGCGATGGCCTGCTCCAGCACCGCCACCAGCTCTCGGTTGCTGGGGATCAACGAGGAAAAGGCGAGCTCACCGTTGATCATGATGCAGGGCAGGTTTGCGATGCCCATGGCCTTGAGTCGGACGATATTCTCGGGGATCGTGGCCTTGTACTCGACCATGTCCACCTGACCCTCCAGCTCGGCTACGGCGCGCTGAGTCGCGACGAGCATATAGCCGCA
>SKRJ01000125.1 GCA_007118555.1 Anaerolineae bacterium
CAGCATGGCGATGGCGATGCCCCCCAGGGAGGTGCCCAGCCGCCCGGTAAAGTCGTTGTCGCCGAACAGGGCATAGATGCCCGCGGTAACATGGTAGAGCAGCGGGCCGTGATAGATCGGATTGTGGATGTACCGCTGCCCTGTGAACAGGCGCCACGACTCCCAGGCATGAATGGCCTCGTCATGGCTATAGGAACGGGCCGACAGGTCCCAGAGGCGCGTCAGCACGATAAAGACGATCAGGAGCCCATAGAGCACCGCCCAGCGGCTCACCCGCAAAGAGGGCAGCAGCGGCCTGTTCAGCCAGGCGCCCGTGACGCCCACATCAGTATCGGATTGCACGGATTCCTCCATCACACTATCCATCGTTCGGCATCCTCACCCAGATCCAGAGTAACTCTTGCTCGGCGGGCGGCATTTCGCGCCGGGTCAGCAGCCACCACATGCGGTTGTGCCAGGTCTCGCCCTCGGACGTTGGCCAGGCCGTCAAGGCCAGGGGACGCCCCGCATAGCCCGGGGGCCACGCCTCCTCGGCTCTTGGCCCCGTGATCAGCATCGTGGCCTCGGGCTGCGCGCCCACGGCCACCGTCGCCCGGGCGTTGGGGAACCTGCGCAGGGCCCAATCCACCCGAGGGCCAAGCCCCTCGTCGTACAGAATGTCCGCGGCAAACTCGTCGCCTACCGTCTGCAGCGACAACATGCGCACCAGCGGCTCGAGCTCGGCCATCGCCGCGGCGCTGGGCCGATGCAGCAGCGGCTCCCACGGGTCGCGAGCCCGATCATGGGCCAGCGCCACGGTCCCGCGCACCGTCGGAATGAGCAACACCAGCCCCGCCAGCAAGAGGGCGATCCGGCCGGCGCCTCGCGTATCCACCCAAACCCCATAGGCAACCAACCCCAGGATCACCAACCCCAGCGCATAGCCGGCAAAGAGAAGCGTCCCGACGTTCAGCAGCCGCAGGTAGAGGGTCACATGCAGATAGATGTACCCCATTATCACGAGCGCCACCAGCATCACCACGAGATCGCGACGGTTGGGCACAACCCTCGTCGCGTACAGGTCCTGGGCGCCACGCCCGGCCAGCAGGGTAAGGGGCAACAGGATGCCGACCAGCCACGGCGGCTCTCGCTGCCCCAGCGCCACCCCCAGCAAGAGCGCATAACCCAGCCAGAGCAGCAGCCCCCTGTCGAGCGCGCGTCTCGAGCGCAGACCGTGGTAGACGCCGATCCCAGCCAGCAGCAGCATCAGGGGCTCATAGATGGCGAGCACGCGCAACGAGTGGTACCAGGGCAGCTCGGTGCGCCCCGGCCCCAGGGCGGCGAACCAGGTCCCCGCCAGATCGACGGTGGCGCCCAGGCCGCCAGGGTTCAGCCAAAAGGCCGAGGCGATGGCCAGCAGCGCCACGAGGAACAGCGCCGGCGCGCCGGCCCGGCCCGCAGCCCGCATTCTGGCCCCGAATAGCGCTCGTGGCCCCTCCTCGGCGCGCCACCACCAGAGGGCCAGCAGCAGGGCCGCAGCGATCAGCAGCGTGTACACGGCGGCGCCCGCGGTCAGGGCCGTCGCCAACAGCAGGCCAGTCGCACGCGCATCGCGGGGCAGCCCCAGGCAACCAAATCGCCAGGCCAGCACCAGCGCCGCCGCTCCCAGGGCCACCGAGAGCAGCGCCCCGTCGGCGGTGCGCCCGGCATATACCCAGCCGGGCGAAAGCGCCAGGAACGCCGCGATCACCAGCGCCCCCACGCGCCCCAGGGAGCCACGCAACAGCCAGGGGAGCCCGACGAACAGCGCCCCCACGAGGGCAGGCAGCAGCCGCACGGCAACCGCGCTGCTGCCCAGACCAAAGAGCAGCCACTGTACGTTGAACAGCAGCGGCGCATAGCCCGTGACGCCCGGTCGGGCACCCTGCAGGGCGCGCAGGGCCGCCATGGCCGCCGACAACTCCTCGGCCAGGAGCGGGGCGCGGCCCAGCCCCGCCAGGCGCACCGCCAACGCGGCGAGGAACAGGACGCCGTACAGCGTCCGTTCCACGGTCACCCAGGCCCAGAGGCTCGGCCTGGCCGCCGTATATGGATCGAGGGCCACATGATAGCCCTCGTCTAGCGGATAATCGCGCTCCATCGAGATTCTACCCTCACCCGATCGTTGCTCTTTTCGATTATAGCACAAGTCGTAAGCATTTCTGTGACCTGTATAGCCCTCTGTGGCCGTGGGATCGGTTACCAGGTGCGCCCATAGATCAGAACGCCGTCGTTCTCAAACACCCGCGCCATCAGATGCTCCAGGATATCGGTCGCGATCTGGTCGGCGCCGTAGCGTTGCCGCTCCATGGGACCCACGATCAAATAGTCGACGCCATAGGCCTGCAGCAGCCGCAGGGTCTCGTGGGCGTCGCGCCCCGTATAGATGGCGTCGATGGCGGGCTCCCGGTCGCCAAAGACCTCGTAGCCGCCGCGCCACTGAAGCTGGTGGCCGGGCCAGCCCAGCAGCGTGGGGATGCCTGTGTGGGCCGAGATCCAGTTGAACGCGCTATAGCTACCGCCGGGGGCCTCGACCAGGACCGCGTCGGGCCCGGCATGTCGCTCCAGCCACTGTATAGCCTCGTACTCGTCGGGGCGATGCTGGGCCACATAGCGGACGCCATCCAGAGTTGGCTCGGGACGAAAGGCGTCGGCCTTGCTCACCGTGGCGGCCGCAGGATAGTAGAGGCCAGCGAGGATCAGCGCCGCCCCGAGCCCACCCCAGAGATAGGCCACGAGCCGTGCCCCGGCCCCCGCGCGCCGAATGGCCCGCCCCACATGATAGACGCCATAGGCCCCGGTCAGGCTCAGGAGCACCCAGCCCTGATAGTAGAACTTGAACACGGTGTTCATCCGCGTCCCAAAGATGTCCCGCAAAAAGACAAACTCGACGCTGACAATGAGCCCCAGCCCCAGGGTGGCCATCAGGAGCCCCATGAGGGCGGGTACCGAAGGCGCGGCCATATCGCCCTGCTCCCGCGCCACGACGCCCCAGGCCAGCAACGCGCCGCTCACCGCCAGGAGCAGCAGCCCCAGAGCCGCCGTCCACCAGCCCAGCAACCCGGCGCCAACGGTCAGGAGCAGCAGGAACCCGCTCCAGAGCTTGGCGGTCCAGGGCAGACCCGCGCTGCCCCGCCACAGGCCAATCAGGACGCTCGTGAGGAACCCCGCCACGAGCACGATCTGGACGCCAAACATCAGCAGGAATTGCTGCCACTGGGTCTTGACAAAGGGCGAGACCACGCCCAGCCCGCCCGCCTGCGAGCGGAACCCCAGGTAGAAAGGCATGTACACCAGCAGGCTCAACAGGACGAGGACGGCGCCGAGTTGGATGATGCGGCCCAGCCAGCGCCGCGCAGGGGAAACGCCGCCATAGTGCGCGACACCGTACGCCGCCACGAACAGCGCCATATAGATGGGATAGTCCCAGGTGTTGAGGAACGCCAAGGCGCCCAGGATCACGCCCCACAGGAGCACGTCATAGAGCCCCCCCGGCCACAGGCCGACCAAGGCCGCGCCCACCCGCCCCCGCGACGATCCCTGCGCCTCAGCAGCCGGCGCCGCACTGCGGCCCAGCAGCAGATTGAGCGCCAGCGCCATCGCGAGCAGCACGAACGGCAGCA
>SKRJ01000399.1 GCA_007118555.1 Anaerolineae bacterium
TGGATCGACTGCCCGATCATTGCGGCGGCCTAGACTGACCGCGAGGCGTTAGACCCTCTCACCCGCAAAGGAAAGTCCCTTGGCGCCATCACCCTTTCGCGAAGTCCTGATCTCGCAGATGCCCGCGCTACAGCTCCTCATGGCGTTGGGGTACGAGTACCTATCGCCCGCCGAGGCGCTGGCGCTGCGGGGCAATAGCGAGCGGGAGGTCCTGCTCGAGGGCGTGCTGGCGCCCTGGCTGCGTGCGCACAACGCCATCCAGCGGCGCGGCGAGCGGGTGCCCTTTCGCGAGGCCAATATCCAGGCCGCCGTCCGCCGGCTGAGCGACGAGGGCGGGCCGGCCGGGGCCGCTTCCGCCGGGCCCATGGCCGCCAACGAGCGCGTGTACGAGCTGCTCACCCTGGGCACCAGCCTCCCCCAGACCATCGACGACGACACCCGCTCCTACACCCTGCACTATATCGATTGGCAGCACCCGGAGCGCAACGTCTACCACGTCACCGACGAGTTCCCCGTGCAGCGCGCCGGCCGGCACGACACCCGCCGCCCCGATATCGTCCTGTTCGTCAACGGCATCCCCCTGGCGGTGATCGAGTGCAAGCGCCCCGACCTGGACTCGACCCGAAAAAAGGCCGTGCAGCAGGCCATCAGCCAGATGATCCGCAACCAGGGCCGCGACGAGGTCCCCGGGCTGTTCCTCTACCCGCAGCTCTTGCTGGGCGTCAGCGTCAACGACGCCCTGTACGCCACCAGCGGCACGCCCCGGGAGTACTGGGTGGCCTGGAGCGAGCAGGCCGTGGACGGCGCCGGCAACTCGCGCCCCGCCGACCTCGACCCGGTCGTGGCGCCGCTGATCAACCGCCCGCTGACCCCCAACCAGCGCGAACGGCTGTACGGCTGGCGCGAGCAGGGCGACGCGGTGGCGGCGCATTTCGGCGCGCTGGGCGAGCGCCTGCCCACGGCCCAGGATCGAGCCCTGTATGCCCTCCTGCGGCCCGAGCGCCTGCTGGAGCTGGCCTATCGCTTTGTCGTGTATGACGCGGGCATCAAAAAGATCGCCCGCTACCAGCAGTATTTCGCCGTCCGCCAGACGCTGGAGCGGGTCGCCCGGCTGGACCACACGCGCCGGCGTACCGGGGGCGTCATCTGGCACACCACCGGCAGCGGCAAGTCGCTGACCATGGTGTGGCTGGCCAAGGCCCTGGCCCTGCACCCCGCCATCGCGAACCCGCGGGTGGTGATCGTCACCGATCGCATCAACCTGGACGACCAGATCACCCGCACCTTTCGGCATTGCGGCAAGACCGTGGCGCAGGCGTCCTCGGGGCGAGACTTGGCCGAGCTGGTGCGCACGGGTCGCGCCGATGTCATCACCACCGTCATCGACAAGTTCGACACCGCGGCACAGGCCAGCGCCGGAGCGTTGGGTGCCGGGGCCCAGGTCGGCGTCGGAGCGTCGGGCGAGGCGCGCGATGTGGACTATAACACCTTTGTGCTGGTGGACGAGAGCCACCGCAGCCAGTATGGCACGGCCCACGCGCGCATGCGGCAGGTGCTGCGCCACGCCTGCTACATCGGGTTCACCGGCACGCCGCTGCTCAAGGCGGAAAAGAGCACCGCGGCGCGCTTTGGCGGGTTCATCCACAAGTACACCATGCGCCAGGCCGTCGACGATGGCACCGTGGTCCCGCTGATCTATGAGGGACGGCTGGCCGAGCTCTCGGTGGATCAGACCGCCATCGACCAGTGGTTCGAGCGCGTCACCCGCGATCTGACGCAAGAGCAACAGCTCGACCTCAAGCGCAAGTACAGCCGCGCCGGCGCCATCCACGAGACCGACCAGCGCATCAATATGGTGGCGCTCGACATCAGCGAGCACTATCGGCGCAACTGGCAGGGGACCGGGTTCAAGGCACAGCTCGCCACCTCCAGCAAGGCCGCGGCGCTGCGCTACAAGGCGTACCTGGACGCGTTCGGCGTGATCAGCAGCACGGTGGTCATCTCCGCCCCCGACACCCGCGAGGGCCACGAGGCGGTGGATACGGGCGCCTCGAACGGCGCCGGCGTCCCCGAGGTGCAGGCCTTTTGGCAGACGATGATAGAGCGCTACGGCAGCGAGACGCGCTACAACCGGGACATCATCGCCGACTTTGGCAAGGAGGAGGGCGTCGAGCTGCTCATCGTGGTGGACAAGCTGCTGGTGGGCTTTGACGAGCCACGCAACACCGTGCTCTACCTCGACAAGGACCTCCGGGAGCACGGGCTCTTGCAGGCCATCGCGCGGGTCAACCGGGTGTACGAGGGCAAGCGGTGGGGCCATATCGTCGACTACCGCGGCATCCTGGGCGAGCTCAACGAGGCCATGGATACCTACAACGCCCTGGAGGGCTATGACCTCGAGGATGTCGCTGGCACCGTCACCGACATCTCGGCCGAGATCGGGCGCCTCCCGCAGCTGCACAGCGCGCTGTGGAGCGTGTTTGCGCCGGTGTCCAACCGCCAGGACATCGAGGCCTTGCAGCGCTTCCTCGAGCCGGAGGATGTGCGCGACCGCTTCTATGCCGCCCTCACCGAGTACGCCAAAGCGCTCAAGGTCGCCATGGGGTCGGTGCGCTACTATGACGAGGTGCCGCCGGAGCGCATCGAGGCCTACAAGCGCGACCTGGCCTTTTTCCACAACCTGCGCGCCGCTGTGCGCCAGCGCTACGCCGAGACGGTGGACTATGGCGCCTACGAGGCGCGGGTGCGCAAGCTGCTCGACGAGCATATCTCCTCCTACGAGATCTCGGTGGTCACCGAGAGCGTGGACATCTTTAGCGGCGCCGCCTTTGACGCCGCCGTGGCCAAGCTGAGCACGCCGGCCGCCCAGGCCGACATGATCGCCAGCCATATCAAGACCGCCATCAGCGCCAATCTCGAGCGCGATCCGGCGCTCTATCGGCGGTTCTCGGCCATGATCCAGGAGACCATCGATGCCTTTCGGCAGCAGCGCATCGACGAGCTAGAGTATCTCGAGCGGGCCCGGGAGATCCTGCGCGAGGTCCGCACCGGCCAGGCCGAGGGCATCCCCGCTCGCCTGGGCCCCTACCGTGACGCGCCTGCCTACTATGGGCTGCTGATCGATGCATTGGACCACCGTGAGTGTGAACCCGTCAACATGCAGGAACTCTGCGCCCGGGCCGCCATCGCGCTGGAGGAGATCATCAAGGCGCACAGGCGTGTGGACTGGACGGCGAACCACGATCTGCAGAACCAGATCAAGCTAGCCATGGACGATCCCTTGTTTGCGCTGCTGGGCGATATGGGAGTGACCTTGTCCGACGCCGAGTTGGACATGCTCGAGGAGCAAATCGTCGAGGTCGCCCGCCACCGAGACAGCGCATGAGCGACGTAGAGACGAGACAGCTTCGGTACGGCACCCGAAACATACCGTACACACTCCGCTTTGAGCCGCGCAAGACCCTGGGGGTTACGGTGCATCCGGACCTAAGCGTGGTCGTGCAGGCCCCGCCAGGCACGCCACAGCCGGACATCGAGAACATCCTACAGCGGCGTGCGCGCTGGATCGCCAAACGTCTGGACGACTATGCGCGCTACTCCCCCGACCTGCCGCCACGCGAGTATGTGAGCGGGGAGACA
>SKRJ01000013.1 GCA_007118555.1 Anaerolineae bacterium
CGCAGGTCGAGCTCACGTTGCTCTGTTGCAGGCTCCGAGTTTGTCCCTGCCATAGTACCCTCCTCTATCTAGTGCCGGCGGCCATATAGCAGCACGCCGACGCATGAGAGCATGGCCAGGGCCGAGATGCAGACTCCTTTCCAGCTCATCGGCGTCTTGCGGCTACCATCGGGCAGCAAGGGCCGTGCCCCCTTGACATGCTCAATCATGAGGTCCAACGTCGGCGTGGGCACACCGCCCGATGCTATCCGCTCGCGATACTGCTCAAGTATCTGGACCATCTCATCCCGGGCCACGCGAGCGTGACCCAAAACACCGACCTCAAAGAACCTGGCGCCTGCCATGCTGCGCACGATCGCCACAGCCATCGGCTCTGGCACCCTGGGCAGCAGCTTGAAAACGCAAGGCCTTATGGGGATACCGGCCGCCTTCTGGGCACGAAAGCTCTCTGCACGAGCGCGCACCCCCATAACTATGGCATCCCGCGTACGGGCAAAACGCTGCGCATCCAGGTCCGCCGCGTAAACTCCAAGAAAGACAACTATGGCCGGTATGTGGGTTACCAACCAGGCATCCATATCACGGCGCACCTGCACCTTTTTGCCCATGCGGCGGAGCACTGACGCCACCGCCAGCGTGCGAGCGGTCACCTGACCATCCACCTCGCCGACAGGGATATACAACCAGTCCAGTGGCATAACACACATGACGGGATCCTTGCGCCAGCCACCCGACGTGGGAAAGCCGACCATCACCCGCTGCGCGCCCAAAGCCTCGATGTACTCTTGAAAGCCCGACGGGTTGTTCTGCAAAAAGAGGATGGTGTGGGCATGCCGATTGCTGGCCAGAATGGGGAGAATGTCCAGGGCCATGTCCTTGCGCATAACGACCAGAATAAGATCATACGGGTCGTCCTGGCGCAACTGCTCGACGACAGGCACGCGGTAGGTTTTGATCTGCCCCGAATGCGAGCCCTCCAGGATCACCCCGTATTCCCGCAGATCGGCCAGCCGTTGCCCACGGGCCAGGATCGACACATCCACGCCGGCCTGATACAGCCGGGCGGCATAGAGCGATCCCAACGGACCCGCACCGTACACCAGTGTCTTCACGACTGTCTCCATTCCTTTGGAACGAGTACAACTCTCGGACGCTCCTGCTCTTATCCTATCACAGACTCTGCGGTCTGTGGGCACAGACGGACCCGGTTTGCGATCTACTCGGTAAATGCTATCATGTAGCAGTGTGATCCATCAAGCGTCCAAATGCTCAGTTATGAGGTATATGATGAAACTCGCCCTGCGCTATCTCCTGCTATGCCTTTTGCTCGTAGCACTGGTGGCCTGCGCCCGGTCCACACCGTCACAGGATCCTGATGCTGCTCACACCGTGCCCACGACCGAGGAGGTGGAGGCGCCTCCTGCTGACGTCGACAGCGCCCCGCCACCCGCGCCGGCCGAGGAGCTGGCGCCCGTCGAGGTTCCTACGGAGGCCGAGCTGGCGCTGCAACGCAAGCCCGCCATCGAGATGGCCCTTAGCAGGATCGACCTGCCGCAGGAGGGCGACATCGTGGCCATCGTCAATGGCGAGGAGATCACCGTAGACGAATATGTCGATCTTGTGCGGCTCCAGCTACACAGTATGGCTGCCCACTACCAGATCGATTGGGACGACGAGGAGGTCCTGCCCTATCTGTACGAGCTCGAGACCCAGATTCTCAATCAGTTGATCGATATGGAGATCCTACAACAAGAGGCCAAGGCCAGGGATATCCACCTGGATGAGACGGATGTGGCCGGCGTCGTCCGCGAGATGCGCCAGAGCGTCGTCGAGGGCTTTGGCTATGCGTCGTGGGACGAGTACAAGGAGACGATGGATCTGTCGGACGAGGCCTTTGAGCGCATCATCCGCCAATCGCTTCTTGTGGAGCTCATGCTTGAGCGCCACGAAATCGATCTGGAGGTCGAGCAGGTACATGCGCGTCACATCCTTGTCCAGGACGAGGCACTGGCCGAGGAGATTCTGGAGCGTCTCCAGGATGGCGAGGACTTTCAGGCGCTGGCCGCCGCCTACTCGGAGGACTTTTACAGCGGCCAACAGGGTGGCGACCTGGGCTGGTTCCCCCGGGGCGTCATGACGATCCCGTTCGAGGAGGCGGCCTTTGACCTGGAGCCGGGCGAGATCAGCGACCTCGTAAGCACCACCTATGGCTTTCACATCATCGAGGTACTCGACAAGGGCATCCAGCCCCTAGAGCCCTACTTTGCGGCGCATTTTCGCCAGGAAGCTTTTTTCGAGTGGTTGGATAGGACCCGCCAGGAGGCCGACATCGAGCAGTTCATCCTGCAGCCCGTAGGCTAGTCGGCATCCACACGAACTCCAACACGCGGGGCCATCCAACGAGATGGCCCCGCGTGTCGCGTAACGGGCGCCCCTAACCGGTGATCAGGCGCTTGAACCCCTCCGCATACTCGTACCCCAGCGCCTCACCCGCCTCGTGGGCCGCGCGGCGCAGACGCTCGGCAAACTGCTCTGCGCGATCGCGCATCTGGCTGGCGTGACAACGGAGCGCCTCCATGCGCTGCTCCATATAGTCAGAGACGTCCTCCCAATAATCGGGCGCCCCTGACCAGAACAGATACACCTCTTTGACGCGCCAGGGCTCGACGCCATTGAGTTGCTCGGGGAACATGCTCCACGAGTGCGAGCCGCGCACGGCATCCAGCGCGCCAAACCCTGCAGCGCGATGGTCGGGATGCAACTGGTAGGGCCGCCAGGGATCGATGGCCATCACGACATCCGGCCGGTAATGACGGATCAGCCCACAGAGCCGGCGACGCAACTCGAGATTGGCCTCTACCATGCCATCCGGGTAGCGCAGGAACCGGACGCTGCGCACCCCCAGCACCTCGGCGGCGGCGCGCTGTTCGCCCTCTCGTACGTGGGCGATCTGGCCGGGGGGCACGCTGGGATCCCGGTTGCCCTGATCGCCGCTGGTGAGGATCAGGAAATGGATCTCGTCGCCCTGGGCGGCCCACTTGGCCACCGTGGCGCCGCAGCCAAACTCGGGGTCATCGGGGTGAGCCCCGATCACCAGCACGCGCCGGTTCTCTGCCGTAGCCTGGTCTGTCATGATCACTCTCCTCCAAAGATAGTAGGGTCTAGCGTCTCGGCGGCAACATGCCGCGCAGTATGCCCGCCATTGCCCGCAGATCGGGCCGGCGCTCGTCCATCGGATACCGGTAGAATAGCACAACACCCACGATGCGCAGAAATCCCCCCAGCACCAGCGTCAGCCGGATGCCGATGGTGCCCGCGATGGCGACGCCAAGAATGGGCAACAGGAACGCGCCCAGATTCATGACGGTGCTGTAAAAGGCGATGGCGGTGTGGCGACGCCTTGGGGGCACGCGGGCCATGAATATCAGGCTGTGATTCAGGTCGACACCGGGCACGAACAGATGGATCAGCAGAGCGATCAGCAGAATCAGGGTCAGGCTGGGGAACAGGGCCACTAGAAAGGGAAAGGCCGTCGTCACGGGCAGGGCCACCAGCAAACTGGGAAAGTCGCCTATCCCGACCGAGATGCGCCGCCACGCCCAATAGCCCACAACGATTGCAATATGGATCACGGTCGTGTACAGGCCCACCCAGCTATCCAGGGCACCCAGTTCCTGCACGAAAAAGACGATGAACAGCGGGGCTAGCATCCAGATGCCCAAGTTGTACACAAAGGTGTTGATGGCAAGGCGCGCAAACTGGGGACTCTCTCCCAGGCCCTCGCGCACGCCTTGCACGAGCGGGACACGTTGATGCAGCAAGGGCACCTGGGCCGGGTCGGTGTCGGGGATCTCGATACGCGACACCAGATAGACGCTCAAGAGCCCGCCGGCAAGCCCCACCAGATAGAGCCACTGAAAGTTCTGCGGAAAGACCCCACGGTCCAGCAACAAGCCGGCCACATAGGTCAGCAGGGCGATGGTGCCGCTGCTCAGGATGCTGCGCCAGGCGAACACGTTGGCCCGCAAATGCTCGGGCACCACATCGGCCAGCAGCGGGTTCCAGCCGGTGGCAAAGAGCACCGCCGGGGCGGCCATGGCGATCAGGACGAACGTCGTGGCCTCGGGCAGGCCACGGGGCAGCACCAGGGGCAGCAGCGCGATCAGCAAATAGCCGATGCGCGAGCCGAACAGGCTCCACACGATAAAGGGTCCATAGCGCCGCTGCCGCTCCAGGATGCGGGCGGCCAAGAGGAACAGGACCACCGCAATCAGGGCAGGCAACGACGAAAGCAATCCCACTAGCGTCGCCGAGCCGCCCAGTCGCAGGATGTAGGTTGCATTAAAGGCACCTGCTGCCGACAGAATCGAGGCAAAGATGACCTCGCCGTACAGCAGGTAGATGTTGCGCTCTAGTGTCGTACGCGGCGCAGGCGCCAGGCGCCCGAGCCACGGCCATCGCTCGTTCAGCAGGCTCTCCTCGGTGAATGGTCAGGATCGTCCAGCATTGCAGGAGTATAGCACGCCTGCCCGAGGCCTGAAACTTTCGCATTCCCCAGAAACGCTCCCATCGGCGCCTGCTTGTCACATCGCCCGAGCATGTTATAATCACGCCAACTGCAGGAGGAGAGACGTGTCTTGACGCTAAAGAGCGTGACATTAGAGCCGGGCCGCTGGCGGCGTGTGGTGGTCAAGGTGGGGACCAGCACCCTTACTGCGAGCACCAACAGACTCAACCCGCCCCGCATGGTGGATCTGGCGCGCCAGATTGAGGCGCTACAGCGCGCGGGCGCCGCGGTGGTGCTCGTGACCTCGGGCGCGCAGCAGGCCGGACGCGAGCATCTCGACTATCCGCGGGGCCACAAGAGCATCCCCTTTCGCCAGATGCTGGCCGCCGTCGGGCAGAGCCGCCTCATGGGCCTGTGGGAGCGGTATTTCGAGTTGTATGACCTGGTGGTGGCCCAGGTATTGCTGACCCGGCAGGATATCGAGGACCGGCAGCGGTATCTGAACGTGCGCGACACCTTTGCGGCCCTGCTGCAGGCCGGCATCGTCCCCATTGTCAACGAGAACGATGCTGTGGCCACCGACGAGATCAAGGTGGGGGAAAACGATAGCCTGGCTGCCATGGTCGCCAACCTCATCGAGGCCGATCTCCTCATCTTGCTCACCGACACCGACGGGCTCTACACAGCCGACCCGGGCGTTCAATCGGATGCACAGTTGATCGAGCAGGTGCCGCACATCGATGCTTCGGTGTACCAACTGGCTCAGGGGACGCGCTCGGGCCTGGGCATCGGCGGCATGTACACCAAGATTCTGGCCGCCGACATCGCCGTACACAGCGGCACCTCGGTGGTGATTGCCAACGGGAGCCGCGACAATATCCTGTTTGGCGTGTGGGGGCAGGACGTGCCCGCGACCTGGTTCCCGCCCCTGATAACGCCGGCCGAGGGCCGCAAACGCTGGCTGCTGGCCCAATCGGCGATCTCGGGCAGCGTCACCATCGACGACGGCGCCTGCCGGGCCCTCACCGAGCAGGGGCGCAGCCTGCTGCCGGTGGGCATCTCCCGGGTAGAGGATACGTTCGAGCGGGGCGAGATCATCGCCGTGCGCAACGGGCAGGGACGCGAGATCGCTCGCGGCCTGGCAAACTATAGCTCCCAAGAGCTGCAGCAAATCCTGGGGCAACGCTCGGCCGACGTGGCCGACATCCTGGGCTATGACTATGGGCCCGAGTTTATACACCGCAACAACATGGCGCTGATCGGATAGCGATCGAGGAGGTAGCTGGACATGACGGTTGAGATTCGCTCCATGGCTCTGAGGGCCCGCTCTGCGGGACGCGCGTTGGGCCTGGCTCCCAGCGAGACACGGAACGCCGCATTGCTCGAGATCGCGCAACGCCTGGAGGCGATCGACGACTCGCTCATGGAGGCGAATCGGGCCGACATCGCCGAGGCCACCGAGGCGGGGCTCTCCCCCGCCCTCCTGGATCGCTCCACCCTCAATCCGGCCCGCATCCAGGCCATGATCGCCGGCTGCCGCGATGTGGCCGCTCTGCCTGATCCACTGGGGCAACTGTTCGACGGCAGCACCCTGGGCAACGGTCTGCAGATCGCCAAAAAGCGGGTGCCGCTAGGCGTGATGGGCGTCATTTACGAGTCGCGCCCCAACGTCACCGTCGAGATCAGCGCCCTGGGGATCAAGACCGGCAACAGCGTCATCCTGCGGGGCGGCCGCGAGGTCCTGCGCACCAACCAGGTCCTCGTGCAGCTCATCCGTGAGGCGTGCGCCAACGCCGGCCTGCCCGAGGATGCCGTGCAACTGATCCACTCCACCGATCGGGCTTTGGTGCCGGAGCTGCTGGGTATGGATGACATGATCGACCTGGTCATTCCCCGTGGCGGCACCGGCCTGCAGAATCTGGTCAAGCAGCACGCCCGGATGCCGGTGGTGTATGGCGGCATTGGCGTGTGCCACCTCTATTTCGACGCCACGGCCGATCTGGAGCGCAGCCTGCCCCTGATCAACAACGCCAAGACCCAGGCCCCCTCGGTGTGCAACGCCCTCGATACGGTGCTCGTGCACCGCGACCGTGTGTGCGATCTGATGCCGGCCATGGTCGCGGACCTGACCGCCGCCGGAGTGCGCATCCTGTGCGACGAGGCCTCGCTGGCCGCGCTGGGAGACGGCGCCACCGACAACGACCTGGTCGCGGCGGCCACCGACGACGACTATGGCCAGGAATTCCTGGGTCTGACCCTCTCGGTCAAGGTGGTCGACTCTTTGGACGAGGCGGTGAATCACATCGCCACCTACGGCACCGCTCACTCTGATGGGATCCTGACCAACGACTATGCCAACGCCACGCGCTTTCTCGATGTCGTCGACTCGGCGGCCGTGTATGTCAATGCCAGCACGCGCTTTACCGACGGCGGGCAGTTTGGCCTGGGCGCCGAGGTCGCCATCTCTACCCAGCGCATGCATGCCCGCGGGCCGCTGGGCCTACAGGAACTGACCACCTACAAATGGATTATACAGGGAGACTATACGGTGCGCGGCTAGCAGCGAGGCCAGCGCCTCAAGGCCAGAGCGCGCCATACA
This sequence comes from Anaerolineae bacterium, assembly GCA_007118555.1. Taxonomy (GTDB): domain Bacteria; phylum Chloroflexota; class Anaerolineae; order UBA1429; family UBA1429; genus UBA1429. Next base: position 7,107 of record SKRJ01000013.1, read on the forward strand.
GCAAAGGAGCTATCAACCATGTCGGCAGCATCTTCTATCCGTCGTCTTGCCGAGTTGCATGCAGATACCGAGATCTGGTGGGACTCGTCACCGCTCATCTTTGAGGCCTGGCGCCGCGACTGCCAGGGGACCTGGGGCGATCGCCCCGAACTGCTGGAGGCCCTGGAGGACCTGGGCCAGTTCGACTCGTTGGACGGCGTCTTTCGTGGCTGCACCACCAATCCGCCCCTGTCGCTGCAGGCCATCGAGGACGATCCGGTCACGTGGGACGCCTGGATCCTCGAGCAGGCCCCCCAGGCCCCATCGGCCAAGGAGCTCCTCTGGCGCACCTACGAAGAGGTCCTGCGGCGCGGCACCAAGATGCTGGCGCCCCTGTGGGAAGAGTCCGCTGGGCGCTATGGCCACATCTGCGGCCAGGTAGACCCCCGCAACCTCGTCGACACAGACATCATGGTTGCCCAGGGGCAACGCCTGCACGCCGTGAGCCCCAATGTCATGATCAAGATGCCCGGCACCCGCGAGGGGATCGAGGGCATACGCATCCTCTCGAGCATGGGCATATCGACCAACGCCACCCTCTGCTTTAGCGTCGCCCAGATTCTGGCCGTCGCCGAGGCCGCCCGCGATGGCTTTGCCGAGGCGCGGGCCAAGGGCGTGGACATGAAGGGCGCCCGCTCGGTGGCGACCATGATGCTGGGCCGCATGGAGGATGCCCCCGCCTTTGGCGAGCAGGCCCTCGAGCAGGGACTAGAGCTGAGCGAGGTCGATCGCCGCTGGGCCGGCGTCGCCGTAGCCCGCAACGCCTACCGCATTCTACAGGAGCGCGGCCTGGAGACGATGCTGCTGATGGCCTCGATGCGCATGGGCCCCACGGTCGATGGCCAGACCGAGATCTGGCATCTGGCCCAGGTGGCCGGTGGCCGCACCGTCATGACCATCTTTCCCAACATCCTGGCCAGCTTTATCGAGACCTATTCCGATCGCGAGCTGGAGCCCACCATCGAGCAGCCGGTGCCGGAGGATGTGTTGGAGCGCCTGCTGAGCATCCCCTACTTCCGGCAGGCCTACGAGCCCGAGGGCGTTACGCCCGATGGCTTTGGCGAGCTGCAGGGCGTGCGCGTGACGGGCGAGAGTTTTGCCGAGTCGATGCAGACCCTGGACGATCATGTGGCCGCGATCTGGGCTCAGGCCCAGAGTGGCCAGTAGAATCCGAACAAAAAGTGATAGGCCATCATTCAACGAAGCATGAGGGAGCGCCGATGCTTACCATCACAGAGCCGGAACGCCAGTTACCCGTTGTCGCCGAGGTAGACGTTGTTGTGTGCGGGGGCGGCCCCGGTGGCTTTGGCGCCGCCATTGCCGCGGCCCGCCGTGGGGCCAGGACGCTGCTCATCGAGCGCTATGGCTTTTTGGGAGGGCTCGCCACCGCGGGCCTGGTCTCCCCCATCCTCGCCCACACGGCCCACGAGAGCGATACCCCCATCGTCGAGGGCCTGCTGCGCGAGATCACCGAGCGCATGCACGCGATTGGCGGCGCCCCCACCTGGGAGGAAAGCCTCGCCCAATGGGGGATCCGCTTTGACGCTGAGGCTCTCAAGATCGTCCTGGACGAGATGGTGCAGGAGGCGGGCGTGCAGGTCATGCTGCACACGTCCATCAGCGACGTGGTGCGCGGCAATGATCACATCGAGGCCGTCATCGTGGAGAACAAATCGGGGCGCCAGGCCGTTGTCGGGAAGGTGTTCATCGATGCCACCGGCGACGCCGACGTGGCCTACCGGGCCGGCGCGCCCATCACCCACGGCCGCGATTTCGACGGGCGCGGCGAGGCCATGGGCTCGTTCTTTCATCTGGCCGGGTTCGAGCCCCTGGATGAGGAGCGCGCCCGAGAGCTGCGCCAACAGATCGAGCACGAGATGGAGGACGGCCGCTTTCGTTTCTACCACGCCGGATTTCTCTCGACCAATAGCCATCACACGGACCACACCGCCGCCAACATGACCCGCTTTGGCGGCGACGCCGATCTGGACACGGTGCTCACCCAGGCCGAGTTCTCGGTGCGCAGAGACGTCTGGGACCTGGTGCGCTACCTGCGCGCCAACGTACCTGGCTTTGAGGACTGTTACGTGCAGCAGACATCGCCCCAGGTCGGCCCCCGGGAGACCCGCCAGATCGTGGGCCCCTATGCCCTCACGGGCGACGATGTGCACCTGGGCGCCAAGCACGAGGACGCCATCGCTCGGGGCTCCTGGTGGATCGACATCCACTGCCCCATGGGCCACACCTACCCCGTGCATCTGTGCACCGTCGAATGCCCCAAGGGCGCCGACTGTGACTATTGGATCAGCCAGCACGAGAGTATGCGCACCCGCGACGAGCTCTATCCGCCCAGCGGCGACTGGTACGACATCCCCTACCGCAGCCTGCTCTCGGTATCGGTGGTGAACCTGCTGTCGGCCGGGCGCTGCATCTCGGCGACCCACGAGGGCATGGCCGGCGCAAGGGTGATGGGCACCTGCATCGCCATCGGGCAGGCCGCGGGCACGGCCGCCGCCCTGGCCGTCCAGCAAGACTGCAACCCTGGCCAAATCGACGTGCAGGCGCTGCGCCAGATGCTGCGGGAGGATGGTCAACTCGTCTAGCCGCCGGGCCAGGCGCTTGACATTCGTTGCGACAGGGCGCTGGAGCGCTTGACATGCGTTGCACGCCTGTGCACAATGCTCGTGATCTGGGTCGTCCCGAGAATAGAGTGGGCGGCCAGGACAATCGTCATTCAAGCATCAAAGAAGGGAGCATACCATGGGTGATGCATTAGGCAGCTCGGTTTCTGGAGCGGCGCAGGAGCGATTCCCTCGCAAGCTGCGCATGGGGATGGTGGGCGGCGGTCGTGACGCGTTCATCGGCGCCGTGCACCGGCGCGCCGCCATGCTCGATGGTGGCGTCGAGTTGGTGGCCGGGGCCTTTTCCTCGACCCCGGAAAAGAGCCGTGCCTCGGGGCTCGATCTCTATGTGCCGGAGGATCGCATCTATGGATCCTGGGAAGAGATGGCCGAGGCCGAGAGCCAGATGCCCGAGGACCAGCGTCTGGACTTTGTGTCCGTCGTAACCCCCAACCACCTGCACCATCCCGTCTCGATGGCCTTTATCGAAAAGGGGTTCAATGTCGCTTGCGACAAGCCCCTGTGCCACACCGTCGAGCAGGCCATGGAGATCGTGAACGGCGCGCGGGACAACGACATCATCTATGCGGTAACCTATAACTATACCGGCTACCCCATGGTCAAGCAGGCCAAGGCCATGGTCGATGCGGGCGAGTTGGGCGAGATCCGCAAAGTGATCGTCGAGTATCCGCAGGGATGGCTGGCTTTGCCCGCCGATTCGGACAACAAGCAGGCCGCCTGGCGCACCGATCCGGCGCGCTCGGGCATCGCGGGCTGCATCGGCGACATTGGCTCCCACTGCGAGAACCTGCTCTCGTACATCACGGGGCTCGAGCTCGAGTCCCTCTGCGCCCACATCACGACCTTTGTGCCCGGTCGCGAGCTGGACGACGATGGTGACGTGCTGTTGCGCTTTACCAACGGCGCCAAGGGCATCCTGACGACCTCACAGGTCTCGGTGGGTGAAGAGAACAACCTGCGCATCCGCGTATGGGGCACGAAAAAGGCGTTGGCCTGGACCCAGGAGAACCCCAACTACCTGCACATACTGAGCAACGAGGATCCGGAGCAGGTGTACAAGCGCGGCAACGGCTACAATGTGGCAGCGGCTGCAGCGGCCACGCGTCTGCCTACCGGCCACCCGGAAGGCTATTTCGAGGCCTTTGGCAATATCTACAAGAACTTTACCGACGCCATCCGTGCCAAGCTGGCGGGGGTAGAGGCCGATGAGATCGTGCGCGACTTTCCTGGCCCCGTCGAGGGCGCCCGTGGCGTCGCCTTTATCCACAAGGTCATCGAGAGCGGCCAGTCCGACGTCAAGTGGCTACCGTTCGATTTCCAGGTCTAGCCCGATCATGGACGTTCATCAACGAGCATAGGAGAGCACAACATGCCAAGACCAGTCACACTCTTTACCGGACAATGGGCCGACCTTACCCTTGAGGAGCTGGCCGAAAAGGCCACTGGCTGGGGCTATGACGGCCTGGAGCTGGCCTGCTGGGGCGATCACTTTGAGGTGGACCGTGCCCTATCGGAGGACGGCTACATCCAATCGCGCATCGATATCCTGGACAAGCACGGTCTCAAGTGCTGGTCGATCAGCACCCATCTGGTGGGACAGTGCGTATGCGATGATCCCATCGATGAGCGCCATCAGTCGATCCTGCCGGCCTATGTGTGGGGTGATGGCGATCCGGAAGGCGTCCGGCAGCGGGCCGCCGAGGAGGTCGCCAATACGGCGCGAGCCGCCAGCAAGCTGGGCGTGAGCGTCGTGAACGGCTTTGTCGGCTCGAGCATCTGGAAGTACTTTTACTTTTTCCCACCCACGGGCCCCGACATGATCGATGCCGGCTATGAGGACTTTGCCGCGCGCTGGAACCCGATTCTCGACGTCTTTGACGAGGTCGGCGTCAAGTTCGCCCTCGAGGTGCACCCCACCGAGATCGCCTATGACATCGTGACGTCCAAGCGTGCCCTTGAGGCCCTCGGCAGGCGTGAAGCGTTTGGGTTCAACTATGATCCGAGCCATCTGCTGTGGCAGGGGGTTGATCCGGCACGCTTTATCCAAGAGTTCCCCGATCGCATCTATCATGTGCATATGAAGGATGCTGCAGTGACGCTGGATGGCTACTCGGGCATCCTGGGGTCGCATCTGGGGTTTGGCGCGCCCCATCGCGGCTGGGATTTCCGTTCCCTGGGCCATGGCGATGTCAACTTTGAGGCCATCATCCGCGAGCTGAACCGCATCAACTACCAGGGCCCTCTCTCGGTCGAGTGGGAGGACTCGGGCATGGATCGCGAGTTTGGCGCCGAAGAGGCCGCTCACTTTGTGCAGAATGTGGACTTTCCTGCCTCGGAACTGGCCTTTGACGCCGCCTTTGGCGACGAATAGCCGCCATCCTGCACGGCTGGCGTACAACAGACGGGCCGCCCTTGTGGGCGGCCCGTTCGTATATGCGTCCTACAGCAGCTAGCCGGCGGCACCCCGGGCCGGCCGGCGGGTGAACATGAGACGCACCATGCGGCCCCGCAGCCGTCGCCAGGCACCCTGCACCCGATAGCCTTCCTCGTCTGTGATCTCTGCCGAGCTGTAGCGCGCCTTGACATAGGCCTGGGCGATCAAGCGGATCTCTTCGCTGATGCCCTCGGCCGCCTGGCCGCGATTCTGCATCTCGTCGGCCAGATAGGCCAGGTACTCTTGCGGCGTCTGGCCGCCGCGCGGCTCCAGGTTGAGCCAGCGAGCCTGGTTGATCAGCCGATCGTACGTCTTCCACACCAGCGCACGGGGGTCTTGCTCCCTGGGCCAGATGTACTTGGGCGGCCATATGATGACAAAGGCAAGCACCAGCCCAAGCCCCACAGCGGCGATCCACCAGGGGAAACGCTCGGCCTCTGCCGGCTGTGTGGGCAGCTCCAGTTGCTCGGGTCGCTCAAAGGGCGTGCGCGTGCCCGCAAACTCGCGCGGGAGCTCGACGGGGGTGGGCTCGAACTCGATCCACCCGAGCTCCGGGAAATAGACCTCGGCCCAGGCATGGGCGTTCAGCCCCGTTACCACCCACGCTTCCTGGAAATAGTCATAGTTGCCCATGCCATAGCCCGAGGCGTAACGTGATGCCACCCCGAGCGACCGCAACATGACCACCATCGCACTCGCCGAATAGTCGCAGTAACCCCTCTGCACATCGAACAGGAAATACTCGGTGATGTCCATATCCAGCGGCGGCGGCTCCAG
>SKRJ01000059.1 GCA_007118555.1 Anaerolineae bacterium
CGCGTGGCAGCGCCGCCGATGCAGGGCTATGTGTGGGTCGATCAGGGGCGTGTGGTGGGCAATGTCTCTCTGGCACGCGAAAGCAATCATCAGTGGGTGATCAGCAACGTCGCGGTGTCCCCCGAGATGCGTGGACGCGGCATCGCCGGGCATCTCCTGGACATGGTCATGGAGCATGTCCAGCAAAAGGGCGGCAGACAGGTTGTCCTTCAGGTGCGCACCGATCAACCCGCCGCCAGAGCGCTGTATCTGCGCCGGGGGTTCCGCACGTATGATACGGTGCACGAGATGCACCTCTCGCGCTCCCATTGGCCCATCATCCTCAGGGCCCCTGCCCCGATGATACGGCGGCCACGGTGGGCCGACCGGGGCCGCCTGCGGGAGCTGGTGCTCGAGAGCATCCCCCCGAGCGCGCGCCCGTATCGCGGTCTCTCCGAGCCGCGCCAAAGCGCAGGTCTCTGGGGTCGCCTGCGAGAGGCCCTGCAGACGCTCTCCAGGGGGCGCGATCGCCTGGCGTTGGTGGCGGCCCCCAACACAGAGCCCGTTGGTCTGGTATCCCTCACAATGCGCCTGCTGGCTACCTGGTACCCCCTCGAGCTGCATGTTCTGCCTGGCCACCGGGGGCAGGTCGAGCGCCCCTTGATCGAGGCGCTCTTTGCGCGGCTTGGCGCGGCACCGCAGCGCGATATACGGGCAACGATATCGGGGTCTCATCAAGAGGCGCTGGACACGCTAGAGGGTATGGGGTTCACCACCTATCGCGTGCTGGAGCAGATGGGCCGCACATTATGAGTCGGCGACGGGTCGCGCAGAGATCGAACAAGGAGGCACACTATGCCAGGTGAGTCAGAGCGAATGCAGATTCTCAAGATGATCGAGCAGGGGCTGATCAGCGCGCAAGAAGGCGCTCGCCTGCTGGGTGCCCTGGGCGAGGGTGGCGCGCCCAAGGAGAAACCGAGCAGCAGGCCGAAGCCGCGCTGGTTTCGCGTGCGTGTCACCGATACCCGCACCGGCAAGAGCAAGGTAAACGTCAACATCCCGCTGGGGCTGGCCAATGTCGGCATTCGGATGGGGGCGCGCTTTGCGCCACAGATCGGCGACTCGGATCTGGCCGAGATATTGCGGCAGATCGAGGAAGAGGGCGTGCAGGGCAAGATCATTGATGTGGAAGCGGAAGAGGACGGCGAGCATGTCGAGATCTTTGTCGAGTAGGCCCCAGGCCAGAGGAGACATCTGAGTCTATGCTTCGCAGACTTTTGCTGCGGTGGCTCGTGGACGCCATGGCCGTCTATGCCGCCATCGAGTTGATTCCTGGCATCGTCGCGGGCGAGGGCTGGGGCATCCTCTTTTGGGTGGCCCTGATCCTCGGCCTGGTGAATGCCCTCATTGCCCCCCTGCTCCGCCTTCTCACCTGCCCCCTGATCATCCTGTCCCTGGGCCTCTTTACCCTGGTGATCAACGCCCTCATGCTCCGCCTTACCGCGACGATTGCCACCGCCGTGGGCCTCGAGTTCGTCGTGACAGACTGGGTGGCGGCCTTTTTGGGCGCCCTCGTCATCTCGGTAGTGAGTGTGATTCTGAGCGTCGTCCTGGGCGTGGACCGCAAGAGGCGCAGGCGCTAGCTTCGCGCGCGCTATCGGCTCCGTGCAACCCCGGAGCCCAGCCTAGTGTCGCATCCCATCGAGCCAGCTCCCCAACTGCGTGCCTCGAAAGAGGCTGCGCAGCGCAATGACGATCAAGCCTGCGCCCAGCAGAATAAAGAGCGCGCCGCGCATCGGCCTCGAGATGAACTGTAGCGTGAGATAGTAGGCAAACTCGGGAAAGGGTTGGATGCGGTACAGATGGGTCATTAGATAGCCAATGCCCAGGCTCAGACCGAGGGCGCCGAGGGTGAGGAAAAAGAGCCACCGGGCAATGTCAGTGCGCTGGATGCGACTCCGCCCCAGGTTGTCCTCGATCGTCTGCGCCATGCGCGACACAAGGGTCATGGTCGGAAGTTCCTGCGCCATGGGCAGCAGGGTGAGGGTGGAGGGCACGGGCGGGGCAGCTTCCATGGCACTGCCGGTCTGCTGGGCGATCTCTTCCTCTACATAGATATAGCTCACAGCCGTCGTCAGATCAACCGCCACCGGAAAGCCTCTGTCCACCTCAACGCGCCCCAGTGTCTCTTGGATGGTTCGCTCGCCCAGGATGATGAAAGGGCGCACCCCCGCGCTCCACGCCGTCTGCACGTCCTCTACCGCATCCCCCAGCAGGTAGCACCCTCCGGGTCGCAGGTTGAGGCGCGCCGCCGGCACCCAGATCAGCCCCGGAAAGTCGCCATAGCAACGCCCGGCCTCGATCGACCGCTCGGTGCAGGAGATCATGGCGTCGACACGGCCGCCTCCCGCCTCGATCTGAGAGACCAGGCAGCGCAACTCGTCCGACGCCCTGGTTGCCTCGCCCTCTCGCGCAGGCCCCGGCGTCTCGGGTCCGTACAGGATGATGAGACTATCATTGCCAGCCAGCGATCGCATCGCCTCCAGTGTAGCGGGCGCCAGGTGCCAGCTCTCACAGGGGCTGTCGGGCACAATATGACTATCTCGTAAGAGACTGTTTTGATGTATGAATACCGCGTTCATCCGGCTCCTAATGAATACTGCCGTTGCCCGACGATGCCTCTGTCGATTCCTCCGAGGCTGCCAGGACGACCTCATGATCCGACGCCGCCTCTCCCTCTGTGAGCAGGTGTTCCGCCTCAGGAGCCCCGATCCGCTCCACATTCTCGCCGCTCATATAGCAGCTCCCCCGGAAGAGCCCACCCCTGTCGATCATGAGGGCGCCCACATTGAGCTCGCCAAAGACGCGCCCCGTAGAGAGGATCTCGAGGCGGCCATCGGCCTCGATATTGCCCTGCACCATACCCCAAACCTGGACTGCATTCGCGCTTACGTCTGCCACCACCTTGGCGGACGGACCGATCACGACGTTGCCCGCCGTCTCGATCCGGCCCTGCAGCACGCCATCCACCCGGATATTGCCGCCAGACTTGAGAACGCCCTGTAGGTTGGCATCGGCGCCCACCACGGTATCGAGGTTGGCGCTGCCCGTAGCCGTCGGTTGTGCCTTGCGAAACAGCGACATCATGCTCCTCACTCCTTTCGAGAGCCGTTCTTTCTCAAGAGGGCAATCGCTTGTTGCTCTTCGTCGCTTAGTGTCACGGGAGAGGCCCAGTCCACAATGGGCTTGGCATAGAGGCGGGTGTTGCCGCGTCCGTGTAGGCTACAGAGCACGGCCCCCGAGCCCTCTCCATCTGCAAGGGCCAGGGCAAAGCTGAACTGCCCGCCCGTGTCTTCATAAGGATTGAAATGCACCAGGCCCAGGTGCTGAATGGCGCGCACCTGGAGCACGGATTCGGAGCTGCCATTCCCAGTGATATGCTCTATCGCCCGCCGATTCGCCTGGATCGGACCGACATGCTCCAGCAGTATCTCTTCCAGGCCCTCGCCAGAGGCGCCCGCCACCAGGCGCTCGTAACGGCGCTCGAGGCTGCGGATGCGTCGCCAGGCCATGGCCAATGCCACAGTTAGGCCCAGGAGCACGATACCAGCCGCAATGAAAAGCGGTACCCCATACGCAGCCATCTCTTCCCCCC
>SKRJ01000293.1 GCA_007118555.1 Anaerolineae bacterium
ACAGGCTATAGGTTGGATAGCCGCTGGGGTGTGGAACGCCGCCGGTCATGGCCGCCGCAATGAGGTCGCCGCCATCGGCGCCATCGTGGGACCAGGTGAGCCAGGGGGCCGCTGTGGCAACATAGAGGGCCAAACTCAGGCCGGCTGCCAGGAGGGCCAGACCGATCCGCTGCCACGATCCGTTGGGGTGCCGTATTGCGCTCATGGGACCGATTCTATCCGGCGCCGTCCCCCCTGCCAAGCTCTGCTCAGGCCTTTTTGAGGTTGGCCATGCCGGCCATCAGGCGCTTGAGCCCCGCCTCGCCAAAGGCCACGCTGATCTCATAGTCGCCCGCGGACGGACGGCTGCCGATCACGACGCCGCGCCCAAACTCGGGATGGATCACACTCTCGCCAGCGCGAAAGGGCGCCTCGCCGCCCGATTCGGACGGTGCGGGCCGGCGCCTGGGCCCCCGCGATCTGGCTCCCAGCGGCTCGTCGGCGGCCCGCGCCACCTGGGCGCGTCGCTCGCGCAACCGATCGGCCCGCTGGCGCCGCTGCCCGAACAGCTCCCGACGGTCGCGCGGCGTGGCAGCCGGCGTCGTGGGGATCGCCTTGCGGATGCCGCTGCGGGCCACCAGCTCCTCGGGGATGTCGGCCAGGAAGCGCGAGGGGTCGCGCACGTCGGCATTGCCATAGAGGGTGCGCCGAAAGGTATAGACCAGGTAGAGCTGGCGCTCGGCGCGGGTCATGCCCACATAGCAGAGGCGCCGCTCCTCCTCCATCTGGTCGGGGTCGTCCAGCGAGCGGGAGTGAGGGCACAGCCCTTCTTCCATGCCGATCAGGAACACGGTATGGTACTCGAGGCCCTTGGCGGCATGCAACGTGAGCAGCGTGATGGCATCGGCCTCGCCGTTCATCTCATCCACGTCTGCCACCAGCGCCGCCTCCTCCAGGAACACCGGCAGCGAGCTGCTGGCCGAATCGTCCCGATAGCGCTCGACGGCGCTAAAGAGCTCGTTCACGTTGGCGATGCGCTCCTCGCCCTGCTCGGTGCCGTCCCGCAGATAGGTCAGGTAATCGGTCCGATGGATCAGCAGCTCCAGCACCTGGGCGAGGGTATGCTTTTCGAGCATGCCGCGGATGCTCTGCAACAGACACCCGAACTCGACCAGGCGGTTGAGAATGGTAGGGCTGATCGAGAGCGAGTCAGTCTCGCCCCGGGCGTGTGCAGCAGCCAGGTGTAGGAGCGCCCGTCCGGCGGAGAGCCCCTCGCGCCGCGCATAGGCCTGCAGCTCGTCTACGCTGCGGGCGCCGATCATGCGCGAGGGCACATTGATGATGCGAGCCAGGGCCACATCGTCATCCGGATTGTAGATCACCCGCAAATAGCTGAGCATGTCCTTGATCTCGCGCCGCTGGTAAAAGCGCACCGACCCGACGAGCTGGTAGCGCACGCCGTGGGCCATGAGCGCGTCCTCCAGCGCCCGCGACTGGGCGTTGGTGCGGAACATGACGGCACAATCCTGGTACCGACAGGTGCCCGCCGCCACCAGTCGCATCGCCTCTTGCACGACATACTCGGCCTCTTCGCGCTCATCGTAAGCCTCGAACAGCCGCACCGCCGGCCCCTGCCCATTGTCGGTCCAGAGGGTCTTTTCGTGGCGCTGGGCATTGTGCGCGATCACCGCCCGCGCTGCCTCGACGATGGTCTGGGTGGAGCGATAGTTCTGCTCCAACATGAACACGCGGAGCTGCTTGTAGTCATCGCGCAGGCGCAGGACGTTGCGGAAATCGGCCCCGCGCCAGGAATAGATGCTCTGGTCCTCATCGCCCACGCAAAAGAGGTTGCCCTCAACGCCCACCAGATGCTTGAGCAGCTCGTACTGGGCCTTGTTCGTGTCCTGGAACTCGTCCACCAGAAAATGCTGGTAGCGACTCTGATAGCGTTCGCGCACATCCTGATGCACGCAAAACAGCTCTTCTGCCTTGAGGAGCAGATCGTCGAAATCGAGGGCCTGGCTCTCGTCCTTGTACCGCTCATACAGCTCCCAGGCCCGGGCCACCGCCTCGTGCCAGTAGGTGGGCGGCACATAGGTCTCGGCCGTCACCAGATCGTTCTTGGCCCGGGAGATGGCGCCATGCACCGAGGCGGGTCGGAACTGCTTGGAATCGAAATTGAGCTCCTTGAGGGCACGCGTCACCAGGCGCCGCTGATCGTCGGCATCATAGATCACAAAGTGGGGATCGATGCCCAGGTGCGGCGCCTCAATGCGCAGAAAGCGGGCGCACACGGCGTGAAAGGTGCCCACGGTCAGGTGCGCCGCGGCGGGCCCTACCAGTTCGTGCAGGCGCGACACCATCTCTTTGGCCGCCTTGTTGGTAAAGGTGACGGCCAGGATGCTATAGGGAGGCACGCCGCGTTCGTTCATCAGATGGGCGATGCGATGGGTGAGCACCCGCGTCTTGCCCGAGCCCGGCCCCGCCAGGACCAGGATGGGGCCATCGGGCGCCGTCACAGCCGCGATCTGGGCGGCATTCAGTTCGGCAGGCAATGCGTTCAACGGGATCTCCCTCTACGGGTGGTGTCGGCAGGGGCGGCACGAGAGTGTACGCGGATGGTAGCATGGCCAACAGGGGGTGTCAAAGCATGGCTGGGGTCAGCCAGCGCTCTTCTTGCTCTAGCCCTGTAGCGGGTCGCTGGAGCCTGCCGTCGGCTCGAGTTGCCCCTCAACGGCAATCGGTGGCGACTCGGCCACCTGGGGCACGTCGGGCTTGCCGCGTACCAACACCAGCCCACCCAGGATCAGGCCCAGAGCCACAAAGGCATTCCAGGTCAGATGCTCGCTGAGGATCAGGCGCCCCCAAAAGACGCCAAACACGGGGGTGATATAGGTCACCAGAGAGGTAAAGGTGGCGCCGGCCTCGCGGATCAACCGATAGTAGATCAGGTAGGCGAGGGCGGTCCCCAGCACACCCAGGATGACCACGGCGCCGATGGAGCGATAGGTAAGGGGCGCACGCCACGAGTTCTCCACCACGGCCATGGGCGCCAGAAGAATCGCCGCCAGCGCCAGTTGCCCCAAAGAAGTGTGCAGGGGCGACTCGCTCATCAGGTGGCGGTTGGCATACACCACGGCCAGCGCATAGCTCAGCGCAGCCAGCACGATGGCCAACTGGCCCAGCAACGTCACCTGCAAGCCACCCTCGAGCAGCTGGGGCAGCACCAGGATCAGGATGCCGGCAAAGCCGATGACCACGCCCAGCATGCAACGCAGGGTCGTGGCTTCACTCCCCAAAAGCAAGACAATGACAAAGGTAAAGAGTGGCATGGCGGCGTTTAGAATCGCCGAGAGGCTGCTGGCAATATGCTGTGTGCCCCAGCTTATGGCGGCAAAGGGTAGCGCCACGCCCAACAGCGCCATGATGAACAGATGACACCAGATCCGGCGGGTGCGCGGGAGACGCTCACCGCGCGCCCACAGGATCACGCCCAATACCGCGGCGCCGAGGGCCACACGCAGCATGGCCAACGTCATGGGGCCCATCTCGTCCACACCGATCTTGATCAGAAGAAACGAGGCGCCCCAGATGGCGCCCAGTAACAGTAGCATGCCATAGCTGCGATAACGCATGATGCGCTCCCTGATGACGT
>SKRJ01000477.1 GCA_007118555.1 Anaerolineae bacterium
CGCCCCTTTTACGAGAACTCGGGCGGCGGGGTGACACTGTCGGGCGGCGAGCCCCTGCTCCAGCCGGCCTTTTGCGAGGCGCTGCTGGGCGCCTGTCGCGCCGAGGGCATCCACACGGCCATCGAGACCGCCGCCAACGTGCCCTGGGAGCGGATCGAGGGACTGCTGCCGCTCCTCGACCTGGTGATGCTCGATGTCAAGGTACTTGACGAGCAGGTCCATCGGGAAGCCACGGGGGTGGGCAACGAGCGCATTCTGGCCAACGTCGAGCGTCTGGGCGCCACCGACAAGCCGCTGATCGTGCGCACGCCGGTGATCCCCGGTGTCAATGATTCTCCCGAGGCCATTACGGCTATCGCCGAGTTTGCCTCCCGGCTGCCCCGCCTCGTCTACTATGAGCTGCTGCCCTTTCACCCCATGGCCGCCAGCAAGTATGACAGCCTGGGCCGCGAGTATGCCGCGCGCACCCTGGAGCGTCCGACGCCCGAGAGCATCGAGCGCTTGGCCGAAGCCGCGCGTGGGTCGGGCGTTACGGTGCGCACGGGTCACAGCTAGCGCTCGAAAGAGAAACGTCGCCCGTGGGAGCCATCCCACAGGCGACGTTGATGGAACGCTGTAGCCCGCTTAGGGCGCCATCACCACGCGCACGACGCCACAGTCCGCCTCGACCCACACGCCACTATCGGTCTCGTCACCGTTGCGGCGCCGATCCACGACGTACGAGCCATCCTCGTCAAAGTGGCCCTCGTCCACCGAGACATAGGGAGCCTGGCGCGATTGGTGAAAGGGGCTGACCATCATCGGGTCCATCATCTGCTTGTGCGTGCCCTTGCGCCGCAGGTGCAGCCGGTACGACGCCCCGACCAGGTAGAACGTGTTCTCGTCCTCCTGAAAGATCAGGCCGCGCCCCCGCGAGTCGCCCATCTGGCCTAACGACGGGAGGCCTCTGGACGGGTGGCGCCAGTCCATGCCCAGATACTGCCAACTGCCATAGCCGAACTGCGCCTGGCCAACCCAGCCGTCAAACCCATAGATCTCCGCCCCTTGGAACTCTTGCTGGACGACGGTGTGGATCTGATCGGTGCCCTGGTACTTGAGCAGCAGGGGGATCGCCGCTGCGGCGGCGCGAAAGCTGTCGACCATCATCTGGGTGCGCTCGTTGACATTGCCCTCGAGATCGAGAATGTGCTCGATGGCAAAGATGTGATAGCCGATGGCGCCATAGTCGCCTAGGGCATAGAACATGTTCCAGGCGTTGGAACCAAAGGGTGCCGACTCGGGCACGAACAGCGGGTTGTCGTGGCGCGCATAGATGGCGCACGCCTGGCGATAGCCATCGGGATGCCCGATATAGATGTCGGGGGCGATCAGATCGATGTTCGGCGTTGCCCACCGAAAGATATCCAGCGCCTGGGTGGTGCCGCCGCCCGAGGGGTAAGCTTCGCCCGCGATACGCCAGTGCATCTCGCCCAGCCAGACGTTGATGTAGAGGGGAATGTCATAGATCTCGCGCCCCCTGACGGCGAGCTTGTCGATATACTTGCCGATGCTCCAGGCCGTCATGTACTCGCCCGCGGCCTCGCCAAACATCTCGGACCAGGTCCCTCTCTCGCGCGCGCCTGCCTCGTACCACGCGGCATAGACATCGCCCTCGGGGGCGTTGGGCAGACGGTCGACGATCTCTTTGGGTACCCGCGACTCGAACATGCGTTGGGCCTCATGCCCATAGTCGCGGTCGCTGCCCAGAATGCCGGGCTCGTTCTGGATCTGGACCGCAATCACAGTGCGCTGGTCGCCATCGTTGTCGCGCAGGTGGGTCATGAACTGGGTAAACGCTCGCTCGTCCGCCTCGTAGGTGGCGGCGCAGTGGGAGGAGAGCACCCACACCGGGTTGCCCGCCGGGCCGATCACCCGCCAGAAGCGGTCGGGATCCTGTTTGACCCAGGCCGGCGCATACTCCATGTTGCCGTTCTTCCAGGTTCCGAACCAGAGCAGCACCAGCCGTACCTCGTACTCGCGGGCCAGCGCCAAAAGCTCGTCGACACTGGTGAAATCGAATCGTCCCTCTTTGGGCTCGACCTGCTCCCAGTACACGGGGATCTCGAGGGTGTTGCCGTGAAGCTGCTTGAGCGCCTTGAAAGCCGTCTCGGCCTCGGCGCGATTGTAGCCGCTGGAGTTGCGTGATTGGCCGCCCAGCGTGAAAAAGGGCTTGCCGTCCACTTGAAAGACACGCTGCATTTCTTGCATCTCCGTAACCTCCGATGCTGTTGGCCTGCGCGATGCAGGATTGGATCGTACCCTGTACCGGGTCATTCTAGTGGGCCGCCAGGCAGGTGTCAACGCGATACCACGGCCGCCAAGAGGCATCCGCCAGCCATCGATCCATTGGGAGAGGGGGCCGGTTCATGGTACACTCACCCATAGGGTGGGCGTGCACTGCGGGGTGCGCGAGCAGGTAGGCATAAAGGGCCGAGACGCCATCGGCCCCTGGATAGTAGGAGCGAATCGTTGCGTAATCAAACTCGGGCCAATCTGGTTCTGTTTGGCCTTGCTGCATTCGTCACCGCTCTGGACCAGGCGACCAAGATCTGGATCCGACGGACGCTGCTGCCCTTCCAGTCCATGGTCCCCGTCGACTGGCTGGAGCCCTATGTGATATTTACGCGCGTCGAGAACCCTGGGGCTGCCTTTGGTCTGGGCCAGGAGTATGGAACGTTCCTGGTGATCGCCGCGTTCTTTGCGGTGGGTCTCATCGTGCTGTACTTTCGTCGCTTTGCCCACGAGTCATGGCTCTTGCGTGTCGCGCTGGGGCTACAGTTGGGAGGCGCCCTGGGCAACCTGATCGATCGCCTGGCGATCGGGGCGGTCACCGATTTCATCAACCTGGGTTGGTTCCCGATCTTTAACGTGGCGGACAGCGCCATTACTGTGGGCTCGGTTATGCTCGCCTACTATGCCCTCTTTCTGGATCGGCCTCCGACGGAGACGGCAGAGTTCGGGGAGAAGCATGACCCCGTCGCGGAGGCGCATGACCGGGAGCACACCTCTGCCCAACGGTCGGGGCAATCGGCCGTCTGTGAGCGCAAAGAGTGAGCCGCGTGGAGTCGAGGCTGCTGGTGGTGGCGCCGGAGGAAGCCGGCGAGCGGCTCGATCGCTATCTGGCCAGCCGGTTGCCCGAACTGTCGCGCAGCCAGATACAGAGGCTGCTCCGAGAACACGAAATCCTGGTCAACGAGGCAGCGGCGCGGCCCAGCTACCGTGTCGATGCCGATGACCGGATCGCCGTCACGATCCCCGAGGATTCTGCCCCCGAGGCAACACCCGAGCCTTTGCCTTTGGATATCGTGTATGAGGATGATAGCCTCATCGTCGTGAACAAGGCGGCAGGGCAGGTGGTGCATCTCTCCTTAGGACATACCAGCGAGACGCTGGTCAATGCGCTGCTGCACCATCGCCCGGAACTGGCCCACGCCGGGCTCGATCCTGAGCGCCCCGGCATCGTGCATCGGCTCGACCGCGACACCTCGGGGCTGCTGGTGGTGCCGGCCAACCTGGACGCCTTGCAGCGCCTGCAGGCGGCCTCTCGAGAGCGCAAGGTCGACAAGCGGTACCTCGCGCTGGTATAC
>SKRJ01000280.1 GCA_007118555.1 Anaerolineae bacterium
CACGCCGCGGGGATCAGATAGAGGGCCGGATCCTTGCGTTCTCGCCAACGCCCCCAAGCCCTTGCCGTGAGCCAGAGCAGGAGGGGCAATGACAGCAGCCAGAGCCCGCCTGCCAGCATGGCAACGGCATCGATCGGCGGCTGTGCCGGCCAGAACAGCGCGCCGCTGGGGCTCAACAGCGCATCGAGGCTCTGCCCGGATAACAGATCGCGGGCCGTCGTCAGGACATGGTCCCCCAGCACAATTGGCTCGGGGGCCTCATGGCTCGAGAATCGCGTGATGACACGCAACGGAGATTGCTCCGGCGTATAGTACCAGAAGGGCAAGAGAAGGAACCCAAACAGTAGTAAACCCATCAGGATATGGGCCCAACGGGCGCGCCCGTAAAAGGCAAGGGTTAGCGCGCCGGTAATCACCAGCAGGGGAACCGTCTCATGGCTCACATAGAGCAGCAGCCCGACGGCAAGCCAGGCGGCGGTCCAGCCCCAGGCGTGGCGCTGGTACAACGCAGCATAGAGGGACGCCATGAGCATGATGCTCAGCGGGATCACCAGAGCCACGGGCCCCAGCTCTCGCGAGAGCAGCACCGACCAGGGCGTACTGGCCAGCAGGGCCGTGGAGAGGTGAGCTACCCGCGACCCCAGGCTATGGGCAAGGGCCCGGTGAAAGACGCACAGGGCCACAAGATTGAGTAGCACCAGCCAGCCCGACGCCAGGCGGGGATCCGGCGTGATAAAGCGCGGCAGGCTCAGCACGCGTTCGAAAAGGGTGGGCATCACGAGGCTACTGTCTGCAGGCAGCGCCCCTGTCAGGTGCTGCACCTCGGGCAATCCAAAGGGAATCAGGTCCAACGACACGAGGCGTAACAGGGCGGCCCACGCCAGCAGAGGCCATAGCGGAAGGAGTTCGCGTGCGCTGGCATAGCGCCAGACTGCTCTGGAAGCACGCGAAATCCAGCGCCAGAGCTCCAGCGGCTCGGGAACGCGAAATGACTCGGCGTGGCGTAGGGAGCGTTGCATTCATCCCCCTCTGTGTTGCGACGGCCCCATTGTACCATCACGCCCATGGGCGACAAAGCACAACAGTTGGGATTCGCGATCCCGAGAATATAGGGAACCCCGAGCACCACTGGAGCGTCTCTTGTACTAGAATGAGAGTAGTTGAATGGTCTGTAGGGAATGGTTAGGAAGGAGCTCGATGCAAAAGAGTAGGCTACTGATCGCGGTGGTGTTCCTGCTCGGACTGGTACTGGCGGCTTGCGCACCGGCCAACTCGCTGGATGGCACGGTCTGGGTGCTGACCGAGTTGGGCGGCCAGCCCGCTCTGGATGACGCCATCGTGACATTGATCATAAGCAAAGACGAGATCGGCGGCATCGATGGATGCAATCACTATAGCGCAGAGGCTACCGTAGGCAACGGTATCTTTGAGCTCAACTCGCCGATTACGAGTACACTGATGGCCTGCGAGCAGCCGATCATGGACCAGGCTAGCCTCTTTGCCTTGGCGCTCGACGAGGCGGCGGGCTACCGCCTTCTTGATGAGCAACTCGTGTTGTTGGATGCCGATGGCGGCACGTTGGCCCTCTTCGAGGCGCAGAACGGCTAACAGATAGCCTGGCTGGCACCAACAAGAGGCGGGTAGGGGATTCACTACCCGCCTCTTGTATTTCCTGCAGACTGCGCCTAAAGCTCGGCCAGCGCCTCTTGGGCGGCGCGGCGCACATCATGGTCGGGGTCGCGGCGCCCCAGATGCATCAAGGCCTGCACAGCGGTACGATCGCCCATTTTGCCCAGCGCCTCGGCGGCCGCCTCGCGCACGCTGGCCTTGTGATCGTTCAGTAGCAAGAGCAGGCCTTCCAGGGCTCGCTTGTCACCGAGGAGCCCCAGCGTGCGGGCAGAGGTGCGGCGCACAGTCTTGGAACGATCTTCAAGGGCATCGATCAGGGGCGCTATGGGCACCAGATCAGGATCATGTTGCTTGGCGATCATGCCCAGGGTTTCGATGGCGGCTGCCTTGGTCCAGTAATCGCGATGCCCCAGCTTTTCCAGCAGCGCGTCGACGGCGGGCTCTCCGATCTCGGCCAGAGCCTGCATCGCATCTTCCTGGACGGGCTGATACTGATCCTGCAACAGGTTTGCCAGGGGCCCGATGGCGTCCTTGCCCAGCGGCACGCAACGCTGGCACTCGCCCTTGGCAATCCAGTAATGGATCTTGTGCTCGTCGGTGGGCTCCCAGCCCAGAGCGTCCAGGGCCTGAGCCGAGGAGCGGCGTACGCTCCAGGCCTCATCGCGCAGGGCGGTGGTGAGCGAGTCGATGGTCGGGGGCGCACCCAGGGCGATCATTGCATCCACGGCGGCTTGCCGCACGATGCGATAGTCATCGGTCTCCACGGCGATATGGAGCCACTCGGCGGCCCATTTCACCAGCCCCGGATCCTCGATTCGGTCCGCCAGAATCTCGACGGTCTCGATGGCCGCCTCGCGCACCCACCATGTGCGGTCTCGCATGGACCGAATGATGGTCGCTACGGCCTTTTCCGGGAGAGGATCTATCTCCGGGCGCTGGAGGAGGCGCTGCAGGGAGACAATGGCCGTTCGGCGCACGCTTACAAACTCGTCGGTGGTCGTCGGCAAGAGCCGCATGGCGGCTTCTTCATTGCCGAGCTCGCCCAGAGCCTCGGCGGCCATCTCGCGAATCTTCCAATGGCCATCGCGCAGCAGATGGGTCAAGGCCTCGACAATGTCCTCTTCATGTGCATCCGGGGTCTGTTTGGCTATCTCGCAGAGCGCTTCAAGGGCGTCACGACGCAAGATCCAGTCGTTACGATGGCGGGTGGCCTTGATCAGACCCTTGACATTGCCCTCGGCAATGAGTTTCTCGACATCGGGCGGGCCAAAGAGGTCAAACAACGCCATAGGAACGGTTCTCCGGACGCTTATCAGGCAGCATGGAATACACTATCTATATAGTAGACCACACGCTCGCCCAATGGGCAAATAGAGTCAAACTGTTACGCCGCAATAAAGGCGCATGCATCAGAATAAAGACCACAGCATTCAGAGGGATATGTTATTGATGGCATGTACCAGAAAAGGAGGTAGCAAGCTTCGGGTCTTGGCAAAGATCGCGCCCAGGAGCATGCCCAACACCACGAGGTAGACCAGCGAGAGGAGGCCCTCTGACGTGACAGCTCGAGCAGGCAGGAGGTGGTTGATATAGTAGTGATAGACGCCAAAGATGACGCCTGTGACCATCCAGGAGCGAACCGTCCCCACAAGGGCCTCCAGTCGGGTCTGCAGGAGGCCCCGAAAGATCGTCTCTTCCAACAGAGGAAAGATCACCACGGCCGCCAGCGAGCGTCGCACGGCCATATAGTGTCCAGCCGCGATCTGGAGCGGATCCACGATCTTGGACAGAGCAATCATGCCCATGATCCACAAGACGCACCCCATGACACGCCGATCCTTGGGGAGGGCCAGACCAAGTTGCAGGAGCGTCCGACGACCTACCACCAGGCCCAGGATCACGATCGCGCCCAGCCCATAGAGGATATAGGCGCCAAGCCACGCTGGGAACCAAAAGAGCGGGATCTCTATGTGGGGAACCAGCAGCAGTCCGCCGATGAGAAGCACGATCTCGGTCCATTCACGGCGTGGATTGCGGGGCGGCACAAGCACGACCGGGTACTCGCCCACGTGCACCCACAGCACGAATGCGATGCTAAAGAGGATCCCGACCATGCGTATGACCATAGGCCATCACCCCGAGGAGATGACGCTTGCTCTCTGCAAGCCCAGTATGCCGCTCTGGCGACCCTATGTCAAGTGCGGGACAGTGGCGCTGCACAGGCCTCCAACAAATGGCCTGGGATAGAAAGCAATAGAACGCAACTCGATCTCGCATAGTGCATTGTGACGCATCTGCGTATCATGTATAATGACAGTAGTATAGTGGCCAGGCACTCGATATCGGGAGGTGTTCCATGAAACTATGGGGTTCGATCAAACAACAGGCGGGCAAGGCGGCCTTTGAGGCCGAAAAGATGGTGCGCATCCGACGCGAGGAGGGCGCGATCTCCAGCCTCAGGGCGCAGATCGACGCGCAGACCATGGCATTGGGCAAGAATGTGCTCAACCTCATGGAGGAGGGGGCCCTCGAGCATCCGGCGCTAGAGCCCTTTGTGCAGCAGGTCGCCCAGTTTCGTGAGGAGATTACCGCTATTGAGGCCAAGATTGCCCTGATCAAGGCTGAAGAGTTCAGCGGCGATATTCCGCCCGAGGGCGCCGAACCTACCGAGCCAGCGCCTCCTCCAGCGGCACCGACCGAGAGCGTTCCGCCCAGCACGGTTGAGGGCACTCCACCGCCGATGCCCGACGAAGGGGCACCGCCCCCGGAGGCGCGCCCTGCGGAGGATATCGCTGCGGACAAGGCGGCTGATGCGCCGCCCACCGAGGAATAGTCTCGCCGCTGCTACCATCAGATATCGCTCTGCGCGATGGGGCCACGATGCGCCAATATGGCGCGCATCATCGCATCATTCGGGCAGCCGGTCGCCCATGGATCGGCTGCCTTTGTGATCGTATCTTTTGCGTGTTCGGGCCATGCGTGCACTGGGTCTAGTATGATCGTCCATGCCTATAGCTACACTGGCTCGAGCGCCCTCAAACGGCGTTTGCATGGTTGTGCAAAGGGCGCTAGAATCGTGAGGTACCTAAGACAACGTTGTCTCGGCGAGTATAGAGTCGGAACGCTCGAGGCAGGGTCTGAGGGTTCGCCTACCAAGACCGCCAGGTCGCTGCATGATCGGCCTCGCAATGACAGGGCTGTCGCTGCGAACGCATCGGCACGTTTGTCGCAAGATCAATACTCCCCCCAGTGAGGATGAGCATGTCGCATTGGAAACGGAATCTCGCAGTGCTGTGCTTTGTACAGCTCGTGACGATGATCGGATTCTCCGGATTTCACCCATTTGTCGCCTATTACCTGCTGGAGATGGGCGTTCCCACACCCGCAGAAGCGGCTACCTGGATGGCGATCTTTAACAGTGGCGCGGCCGTTTCCATGATGGTCGCATCGCCCATATGGGGCACGCTGGCCGATAAACATGGCCGCCGGATGATGCTCATCCGAGCGACCGTGGCCGGGTGTCTGTTCACCTTTCTCATGGGGCTGGCCCGCAGCCCCGAGATGCTCATCGGTCTTCGCGTGGTCCAGGGCCTCTTTTCGGGCACCGTGGTTGCCGCCATCACCCTGGTAGCCACCGAGACTCCGGAGCAGTACCTGGGACGCAGTCTGGGCGTCATGCAGACGGCCCAGTTTGTGGGGCAGTCGATTGGACCCCTGATCGGCGGTCTGGCCGCAGACGCCCTGGGCTATCGCAACGTCTTTTTCGTGTCGTCCAGTCTTTTGCTGACATCGGCGCTAACCACCGTTGTCTTTGTAAAAGAGACCAAGCGGGTGAAGCCGGAAGAGCCCAAGCCAGTCGTTGCGACCAGAGAGGCCAGGGGCCGGGGGCTGCTCCGGGGCGGTGCGCTGGTAGCCATCGCCAACCGGAACACAATGTTCCTGGTGCTTACCCTGGCGGGCAACAGCTTTGCCATCGCCGTGCTGAGCCCCATTCTTTCGCTCTATATCAAAGAGTTGATCGGTGATGTGCCTAATCTGGCCACCATCGCGGGCACCGTGATGTCTGTGGCGGCCTTTAGCTCCAGCCTCTCCGCGGTCGCTCTGGGGCGCTGGGCCGACAAGGTCGGACAGAAAAAGATCCTCGTGGCCTGCGTCATCGGGGTCGCCTGTGTGCATGTGCCCCAATCGATGGTGACCCATCCGAACCAGCTCATTGTGCTGCGTTCGCTACAGGGGCTCTTTATGGGCGGCATCATGCCCACGGCCAACGCCCTGTTGGCGCGCGCCACTGACATATCGAGGCGCGGGGCCGTCTTTGGCTTTTCCAACAGCGCCCAGGCGGGCGGGCGGGCCCTGGGGCCGGCCATGGGAGCGGCGGTCGCCAACACCCTGGGCATGTCCAGCGCCTTTCTGGTGACGGGGGGTATTTTCGGCGTGATGTCGCTGCTCGTGGGTCTGTTTGTGCGTGTGGATGCCGAGCAAGAGATCGTTGAGGAGCCTGTGCCCGCCACCACCTGAGGGTTCCCTGATCCCCGCATCTGCAGGCTACACACCTGCACCATTCGCCCGTATGGGCGAGTCGTGTCACAATAGAGAAGTATCGTTATGTATAAATGTATGAGGGAGACACCTCTGATTCCTCGTGAGCACGTGGGCCCCACCGGCCGTCCTATCGAAACGGATCTGTGGCTGGTGCAGGGTGACCTGGCTCATAAGAGTGGACTCTCCCTCATCAGGAGAGGATAGATATTCCATGGCTCGAGCCGCCAGTCTTCCCGATCGGGTCAAGGCGCGCGAATCTGACCAGGAACCGGCCGTCTCGCCCGCGGTACGCAAGCGGATGCTCGTTGGCCTGATGGGGCAGGTGTTCCTTTCGGTACTTGGCGTAGGTATCGTGGGGCCTGTGCTGCCCCTGTACGCACGCTCCTTTGGTGTCAGCGCGGCGATGGTCGGTAGTCTCGTGACCGTGTTCGGGCTGGCGCGCCTTTTCTCCAATCTTCCCGCAGGGCGCCTGGCGGACAGCCTCGGGCGCAAGCCTCTGCTGGTTGGCGGCATGGGCATGGTCTCGGTGAGTGCCCTGCTCAGCGGTCTGGCGCCCACTTTTGCGCCGCTGCTGGTGTTCCGATTTCTCCAGGGCGTGGGTTCGGCCATGCAGACCACCGGCGCCATGGTGGCGCTGTCCGATGTCACCACGACAGAGGATCGCGGGCGCGTCATGAGCCTGTATATGGGCAGCCTGCTGCTGGGCGCCAGTCTGGGCCCCACTATTGGGGGCTTTGTGGGAGAGCAGTGGGGTTTTCGGGCGCCCTTTTTCGCCTATTCGGCGCTGGCCTGTCTGGGCACGATCTGGGCCTTTTTTCTGGCACCAGAGACGCTGCGCCGGGGCAGTGGAAGCCGGGCCCGAGGCACGACGGGTCAGAACGAGGGTCTTGGCGCCACCTTTGGCCTGCTGGGCAAGCTGCTGCGGGACGGGCGGTTTGTCTCGGTGAGCTTTGTCTCGTTGGTGATCTTTATGGCCCGCGCGGGATCCCGCACCACCGTACTCCCCCTCTTTGCCGACAGCATCGGGCTTGGGCCCGCCCAGATTGGCGTGGTTCTCACCATTATGGCAGCCATCAACCTGGTGGGGGTGCGCCCTGCGGGTGTCTTTGCTGATCGCTTTGGCCGCAAGGCCGTGATTGTCCCCTCGGCCATGCTCAGCGCCGTGGCGCTGGTGGTGTTCCCCATGAGCTACAGCTATGGCACATTCATCGCCGCCGCCGCTCTGTGGGGCCTGGGCACCGCCTTTGTAGGGCCTGCCCCGGCCGCCTATGTGGCCGACATCGCACCGGAGGGCCAGCGGGGGACTGCCATGGGGCTGTTCAAGACATTCGGCGACCTGGGGGTTACTCTGGGGCCCCTGTTGCTCGGATGGTTGAGTGACGCATCGAGCTATGCGGCGGCGTTCCGCACCAACGCCGTTCTGTTTGCTGCAGCGGGCCTGATGTTTGCCCTTCTTGCGCGCGAGACCATCAAGCGCCCCTCACGACAGAGCGTGACCCAGCGTACCGAGAGAACCTGATCCTCGCCACCAACAGCGGCGCGGGACCGTCTACTGCAGCTCCTTGATACCGGGCTTGAGCTTGCTCACCAGAGCAAAGACGCTGGCGACTACGGCGCCCTGCGCAGCAACTACCAAAGAGACGCCTACTCGGTCGGCGATGGCGCCCGAGGGGATGGTGCCCAGCGGATGCAGCCCAAACTCCATGAGCGCGATGCTCAACACCCGCCCCCGATATCTCGGATCTGCATTGGATAGCAGCAGAGTGTTGTTGAGGACCATATAGAGGTTGTTCAGGCCACCGATGACGGCCAGAAGGAGGAACACCAGTGGCACCCAGGGCACGGTGACATAGGCGATGAGGCAAAAGCCAAGGGCGACGCTGATCTGCACCAAGAGCTTGCCCTTGCCCTGAAAGTCGCCCATGTTGCAGGCGATCAGCGAGGCCACCAGGGCCCCTACGCCGGCCGCCGATTGCAGCAGACCGAGACCCGCCGCATCAAACCCCATATTGTCGCGGGCAAAGGCGGGCATCAGCGAGTGGTACGGCATCACAAAGAACACCCGCACCAACCCCAGCCCCAGAATCGTCAGCAGAATCGAGTTGCCTCGCAGATATTGTGCTCCGCCCAGCAGATCCGACCAGACCGAGGTGCGCTCGCCATCGCGGGGGGGCGCCTTGGGCAGCTTGATGATCGTGTATAGCGCGATGACGTACATCGCCGCCATCGTATAGTAGACCCCCTGTGCGCCTACGACCGTGATCACGTACCCTGCGACAGAGGCCGAAACGACGCCCATGAGACCCATGCCCAGGGCATCCACCGACATGGCGTTCATCAGCACCTTGGGCTCGACCAGTTCCGAGATGATGGCCTGTTGGGCCGGCATGAGAAAGGCGATAAAGATGCCGGTAAAGAACGAGGCCAAAGCGATGTGCCAGACCTGAATCAGGCCCAGGCTGATGAGCAGACCGAGGACGAGGGTGTTCAGCATCATCCCCATGCGGGACCAGAGCATCAGGTTGCGCTTGTCCACCCGGTCGGCGATCACACCGCCATAGGGCGACAGAATCAAGGTGGAGATGCTCCACCCGGCACCCACCCAGCCCAGGGCAAAGGCCGAGCCGGTGAGATGATAGACCAGCCAACCCTGGACGACGCCGCCCATCTGAAACGTGGCCGAGGTTGCGAGCCTGCCCAGCCAGAGCCAGCGATAATGACGATTCGATAGGGCTTGGAATGTGTTGCGAATCGATGCGACAGATACACCGGCAGCCATATACGCCTCGAGGTAAGAAAGCAAGATGGGCTGCGCAACCGCGCAGCCATTCCAATAGCCCAAAGCATATCACATCCTTAACAAATGCCCAAACCACTAGGGGCGGCAGCCGTTGGAAGGAGACGTCGCTAGCTCTGCCGTATCTGCGCGATCATCCCCTCGAACACGGCGAGGAACTGCTCCAGTTTGGCATCATCGTGGAGCACTGCCAGGGGGATGCTGGGCATCCTGTCGATGGCGTCCTCGTCGAGCGCGATGCCATCGATGGCATTGAGTTGGGCAAGAATGGCAAGGCGGCTCTCGTCGGATGCATGGACCGGCTTGTTCTTGTACACAGAAAAGTAAACTTGTATCAGGCCGCGCGTCAAGGTTACGAACAGCTGATGCCTGATGTCTTGATGAACCACGGTACAGACAAAGGCTCCCCTTGTGGTGCCTCGACCCCACCAGACGTCTAGCGCCTGTTCCTCCGCCCACGCCAGGATGCGCCGCGCCACGGCCACATCCTGCGGCCCACCATCGTCCTCCAGCGCCTCCAGGAACGATGCCTTGTCCCAGGGCTTGGCCCGCGAGGTGGAGCGCGACTTGCGGGCCTGGGCCTGTGCCGTCTGTCCCAGCACACGGGGCACCAGCGTGCTCAGGCCCTGCCCCACATACTGCTTGACCTCGACCGCCAGCACCTCCACGGGGTCCATATACTGGTTGAGGAACTCGACGATGCGGCGCACCTCGGGCCCGAACTCGTCGGCTACAAAGAGCAAGCGGATGCGCCCCGCCTGCAGGTTGGTCTGCACCTGGGCCCAGAACGCTTCGACCGCCTCCTCATCCCCATCACTCTCGACAAGCTGGCCGATCAGCACAGCAGGGTCCTCCCCCCGAGCCTCGCAGGTACGCTCGAAACGGGCGCGTAGCTGCTCCACGCTCCAGTAGGCCACGGCGTGGGAGGCATAGTCCAGCATCTGCCCGACCACCTCGCGCCGAATACGGGCGTCGCTGCTGCGCTTGACCTCCACCAGCGTGGGGATGGCGTCCTGATCGAGAAACAGGTGATCGAGGGACATGGCTCTGCCGCCCACTTCCAGGGGCACGCCCACCTCGCGGGAGACCAGCAGCCACCGCCGGGGGTCGGTGTCATGCATCTGATCGCCCGCCAGCAAGTCGGGGTAGTCGGCCAGCAGCGTCTGCAGGCGCTCTTCCTGTGGATAGGGCCTCTCTTCCAGAGCCTGCAGCGCGCCATTCTGTTCTATCAGATAGATCTTGCTTACCATAGCCCCTCCTGTTCACGCTGTTCAGCCCGCGGCCCTTGCAACGATCAGTCCGCGATCCCTTGCGCCGTCGCCAACGCATAGAGCCGGTCTGCCAGGGCCTCGATCTCGTCGCGCCTCGTGAGTTTGGCCCGCCAGTCTGCGGGGATCCCCGCTGCCCCATAGTACGCGCCCGCGAGCTGGCCGTACACGGCGCCGGTGGTGTCGGCGTCCTCGCCCAGGTTGACCGCCAGCAGTGCGCCGTCGGCGAAACCGCCCGAGTGGTAGAACGCCCACAGGGCGGCCTCGAGGCTCTGCACCACATAGCCCGTGCCCCGGATCTGGGGCGGGGCTTGATGGCGAAAGGAGCCCTGGGCGATCTCGTGAATCTCGTGCGCCAGCGGCTCGGCCTGCCAGAGCCCTGTCACGGGGGCATAGCCGGGGGCGAGCAGCGCCTCCTTGTCCTCCCCGTGCAGCGCGCCCCAGATGAGCCCACCCAGGTACCGACAAGCGTCCACCGTCGTGGCTGCGCCGTGGGTCGTGCGCGACGAGTCGGCGGCCCGGCGCAGGGCCTGGCGGGCATCCTGTGCATAGAAGAGGATCACGGGCGCCAGCCGCATAATCGAGCCGTTGCCGGCGGTGTAGGGGTCGGTGGAGCCGGCGTAGGGGTCACCCGTGCGGGCATAGCGGCGCAGAGCGGCTGCCACGGTGTTGCCAATGTCAAAGCAGTGGCCGGTACTGGACATGTACCCCTCGCGGAACCAGCGCAGATAGCGGTCCATCTGATCGGCGGGATCAAACCCGCGCCGCTCGACCAGGCTGGCGGCCAGGCAGAGGGCCATGCTGGTGTCGTCGGTCCATTGGCCGGGCAGCAGGTCAAAAGGGCCGCCGCCCACCATGTCGGTCAGGCCATGAGGACCGGGTGGGGTGAACTCCAGCGCGGTGCCCAGGGCATCTCCCGCCGCCAGGCCCAGCAGCGCGCCGCGAAACCGGTCGCGCAGTAGCTCGCCGTTCGCCATCGATGACGCTCCTAACGCTCGCGCCAGTTCCGCACCAGGGCGCGCTGCTCCGGTGTCTCGGGCGACTGCCTGTCGGCGCGAGGCGTGTCGGCCAGCCAACAGGCAATCTTGGCCAGGGCGTCATCGCCGGACATGCCGTGCCGCACAAGCCATGCGCCCACGATCGTCCCGGTGCGCCCCAAGCCACCCCAGCAGTGCACGTAGACCAACTCTCCTCGCGCCAGTGCGGCATCGATGACGTCCAGGATCTCGCGCACTTGATCTACTGATGGGACCGAGAAATCGAGGATGGGAATCGCATGGCGCTTGGCGCAAAGACCAAGGGCCGCCGCTTGCTCCTCTAGCAGGGCATGATAGGGCTCCAGACCGTCGGATGGCGTCGTGAGGTCCACAAAGTACGTAACTCCACCGTGCAGCAAGGCGCGCAGCTTGGCCCGGGCCACATCCGACCGCCTGCAGCCCGGATAGTGCCCCGCCAGCATAGGCCCCGGCTCCACCCAGTAGGACATGGGGATCGGTCGGGGCCTCGGTAGCTGAGCCATGCAGCTCCTCTTGTCTCAGGCTACATGGCCTGGCGATAGATGGTGACAATGTCCTCGCGGGTGACGGGCCGCGGGTTAATGCGCACATTGCCGCTCTTCATGGCATCTTCGGTCATGTTCTCGATCACATCCTCAGTGACGCCGCATTCGGCCAAGCCCTCGGGGATGCCCAGCTCCTCGTTCATCTCGCGCACGCGACCGACGGCCTGTTCCGCCGCCTGCAGAGGGAGCATGCCGCTCGTGTCCACCCCCAGGGCCCGGGCGATGTCGCCAAAGTCCTGCTCGGCATAGGGAACGTTGAACGCCATGACATGGGGCAGCAGGACGGCGTTGGCCACACCGTGGGGTGTGCCACACCACCCGCTGACCGGGTGCGACATGGCGTGCACGATGGTCAGCCGTGATTGGTTGAACGCGATCCCCGCCTCCAGGCAGGCCATCATCATGCGCTCGCGGGCCTCGCGGTTGTCGCCCTGTTCCACAGCCACCGGCAGCCACTCTCCGATGAGCCGAATGGCGTCCAGCGCCATGGCCTTGGTGAGGTCATAGGCGCCCTGGCTCGTCACGGACTCTACGGCATGGGTGAGAGCGTCCAAGCCGGTGGCCGCCGTAAGGGACGCCGGCAGCGTCATGGTCATGCCGGGGTCGATCAGGGCCCTTGTCGCGGCGCAGTTAGGGCTCGAGAGTCCGAACTTGTAGCGACTCTCGCTGTCGGTAAACACGATGTTGTTGGTGACCTCGCTGGAGGTGCCCGCCGTGGTGGGGATACAGATGCTGGGCAGCGGGGCTTTGGGAATCGGCTGCCCGATATAGTCTTGCAGGCGGCCCCCGTTGGTGGCGAGAAAGGCGATGCCCTTGGCCGCGTCCATGGGGCTGCCGCCACCCACGGCGACGACGCCGTCGGCATCGAACGCCTGCAGTGCGGCCAGCGCTCCCTCAATCATGGTGGTTTCGGGATTGGACCCGATCTCGTTGTAGATCTCGACGGCCATCGCGGCCTCATCGAGAGATTGCAGCACGTCATCCAACAGGCCGGCACCCTGCACGCCTTGGTCGGTAACCAGTAGCACGCGTGTCATCCCGAGAGCCTGGGCCTCCTCGCCCGCCTGCTGAGCGACTCCAAAGCCATAGGTCACAAATGAAGGCTGTCG
>SKRJ01000014.1 GCA_007118555.1 Anaerolineae bacterium
CACGTTGACCAGCTCGCCACCCCGGGTGATGATCGGGTGTACGCGGATATGATCGTCGTCTTGAAAGGTCTCGCGGATGGCATCGATGGCGTGCAGGGCCACGTTGGCCGCCTTGAGGGCGTTCACGCCGCGATGGGGGCTGCCGCCA
Source organism: Anaerolineae bacterium (assembly GCA_007118555.1). Taxonomy (GTDB): domain Bacteria; phylum Chloroflexota; class Anaerolineae; order UBA1429; family UBA1429; genus UBA1429. Next base: position 149 of record SKRJ01000014.1, read on the forward strand.
GCATGGGCCGCCCGCCCCTGATAAGTGATCATCTTGACCACGCATCCGTTCGAGGGTCCCGCGACGCTCATCTTGCCGGTCTCGCGACTGGTCTGATGGGTCATGAACGCCATATCGACATCGTCAAAGGCGCCCAGGCGCACCATCTCGGGTTTGCCGCCCAGGAACTCGATCTTGCCCTGCTCTTTGAGGCCCAGCCGATAGGCGACCTCGACGTACTCTTCCGAGGGCACGGCCATCAGGGCCACGCGCCCCGCCAGATGAGGCAGGATGCCGCTCTCGATCAGGCCATAGGCCACAGCGACCATGTTGGCGATCTGGGCATTGTGCCCACAGGCGTGGGCCGCACCCGTGTCCGGGTCGGCGTCAGGATGGTCCCGCACCAGCACCGAGTCGAGCTCGCCCATGTAGGCCACGGTCGGCCCGGCTGCGTCGCCGGCCACCACGCCCTTGACGCCGGTGATCGCCAGTCCCGTCTCGTGCTCGATGCCCAGGCGGCCAAGATGCTGGCTTACCAGATCGGCGGTGCGGTGCTCTTTGTAGCCCAGCTCGGGGTGAACGCGAATGTCCTCTGCCAGCGCCAGGATCTCGTCCCAGCGCGCATCGATCGCTTCGCAGACGCGGCGCTTGAGCCGTGCGCGATCCATCGCCATCCTCCTTGGGTGGTGTCTACTCGGTCTCGAGAGCGTTCGACTGTGCAACCGCCTTGCAGTAGAGGGCGCTGGCCTTGGGATAGCGCTCCAGGGTCTCGAAATCCACATACACAATGCCGAACCGGCGGCTATAGCCAAAGGCCCACTCGAAGTTGTCCAGCAGCGACCAGATGAAATAGCCCTTGAGCGGAACGCCCTGCTCAATAGCCTTGTGCGCAGCGATAAAGTGTTCGTACAGATAGACGGTACGATCGGTGTCATGCACCTCGCCGTCGGAGGTGAGCTCGTCCTCATAGGCGGCGCCATTCTCGGTGATATAGATGTCGCCCGGCGCATAGTCCTCATGCACGCGTACCAGAAGGTCGGTCAAGCCTTGCGGGTAGACCTCCCAGTCCATCTGGGTATAGTCGCCTTCGGGCTGGATGCTGCTGGTGCGCAGCGGACCGTGCTCTGCATCGCGCACCACCGACCGCGTATAGTAGTTGACGCCGAGGAAATCGAGCGGCGCGCTGATGGCCTCCATGTCGCCATCGGATATGCGGGGCACCGATGGGCCAAACAGCTCCCACATGTCCTCGGGATAAGCGCCCTTGTAGACCGGATCGAGGAACCAGCGGTTGGAGAATCCGTCCGTTCTGCGGGCGGCAGCCTGATCCTCTTCGCTGTCGCTGGCGGGGTAGGCGGGGCTCAGGTTGAGGGTAATGCCGACACGGCTGTCGGGGTTGCTCTCACGCAGGATCGGTACGGCCAGGCCATGCGAGAGCAGCACATTGTGCGCCACCTGCAACGCCAGGCCCAGGTCCTGCCAGCCAGGCGCATGCACGCCCATGAGATAGCCCAGGAACGAAACCACCCACGGCTCATTGTGGGTGATCCAGTGGGTGACCCGGTCACCCAGGCGGTCGGCCACGACGCGCACATAGTCGGCAAAGTGATGGGCCAGGTCGCGGGCGGCCCAACTGCCCACGCGATGCAGTTCCCAGGGCAGGTCCCAGTGATATAACGTGACATAAGGGGTGATCCCAGCCTCCAGCAGGCTGTCCACCAGACGATCGTAAAAGTCAACCCCGGGCTGGTTCACGTCGCCGACGCCGTCCTTGAGAATGCGAGGCCACGAGATCGAAAAGCGATAGGCCTGCATGCCCAGGTCCGCCATGAGCGCCACATCATCGCGGTACCGGTTATAGTGGTCGGTGGCCACGTCGCCCGTATCGCCCTGAAAGACCTTGCCCGGCCACCGGCAAAAGTCGTCCCATATGTTCCAGCCTCGCTCCTCGATGCCTCCCTCGATCTGAAAGGACGCCGTCGCCGTGCCCCAGAGAAAATCTTGGGGAAAACGCAATATCTCGCCCATGATGGTGCTCCTTGTTGCAGGCCAGTATGTTATGTGCTACCTAGCCCTATCTTAGGCGGCTGGAGGTTTCGCGTCAACCAACCTGTGACATTGACGATGCGAGATGGGGGGCAAATTGGACATGCCCGGCGCCACCGGTATAATCGGACGACAGCGGGTAAAGGACCAAGGAGACGCATCTGGACGCCAAGGTGGACAGACTCTACAAGCAGATCGATGGGTTGCGGCAGGTGGCCGTCGCGTACTCTGGCGGTGTGGATAGCAGCTATCTTTTGGCCGTATGCATAGATAGGCTGGGACGAGACAACGTGTTGGCGGTGACGGTCGATTCGCCGCTGTTGCCGCGCCAGGAGCTGGCAACAGCGCGGGCCGTGGCCGAGTCGCTGGGCGCCCGCCATCGGATCGTGCCGCTGGATGAGCTGGACCACGCCGACATCGCCTCCAATCCGCCGGACCGTTGTTATCACTGCAAGCGGGCGCGGTTCGAGGGCCTGCTGGCCATTGCGCGAGAGATCGATGACGCGTATGCGCTCTTGCATGGCGAGAACGCCGACGACAAGGACGACTATCGGCCCGGTACGCGAGCCGCGGCCGAGCTGGGCGTGCGGGCGCCGTTGGCCGAGGCGGGCCTGACCAAGGCCGACATACGGGCCGCATCGCGCCAGCGGGGACTGCCCACCTGGGATCATCCGGCAGCGGCCTGTCTGGCCACCCGCTTTCCCTATGGCGTGCCTCTGACCCGCGAGGGCTTGGAGCGGGTAGAGATCGCCGAGAGCGCCCTGCATCGGCTGCTGGGAACCCGCGCCTTGCGCGTTCGGGATCATCACCCTGTGGCGCGTATCGAGTTGCCCGAGGAACGCATTGCCGACCTCGCCGTCGAGCCGCTGCGAGGGGCCGTGCGCGCCGCGCTACAACAAGCTGGATACCGCTATGTCACGGTCGATCTGGCCGGATATCGTATGGGGAGTATGAATGACGAACTCGAATCAGATGACGGAAAACCTCAATGATGTCGCCTATGCCGTACTGGACCTCGCGCGGGAGCATCGCAAGGGTGCGCCCGAGATCGTGTTGGCCAGCAACAAGGACGTGGAGCAGAACCTGAGCATCGCGGCCCAGTTCCTCGAGCGCACCGGCCGGGCCATTCTGTCGCGGGTGCCCGCCGAGGTAGAGGCCGCGCTGGTCGAACGCTATGGACGCGATGGGTTCGAGTGGTACCGCGCCTCGCGCATCGCCATCCTGCGGACCAAGCCGCGTCCCGAGCCCACCGGCGGGCGGGTGGGCATCCTGGCGGCAGGCACGTCGGACCAGGCGGTGGCCGAGGAGGCCGCCATCGTCTGCCAAGAGATGGGGTGCATGGTGCGCAGCCGCTATGACGTGGGCGTCGCGGGGCTGCATCGCCTGTTCGAGCCCCTGCGGCAACTGCTGGACGTGGACGA
>SKRJ01000205.1 GCA_007118555.1 Anaerolineae bacterium
CAGGCCGGACACAGCTCGCCTCTCCGACCATGCTTGCCTCGACAATGAATGTGTATCATGGCCGTCACGGTGTTCAACTCTCGTTGCAGGCGGGGGTTATCAAGCATGGCCAGCTCCTGATAGTGATATGATGGCGCTCCTTTGCGACCATCTACATGATAACCGAAATCAGTGCATCGATGCAACCTCGGGTCTCGCGAAAGACGCCGGCGGGCAGGCTCAGAGGGACTGTTTCGTCAGGCACTTGATTATCAGGCGTGCGTCAGATATGCTGTATATACTGGACCTGGACTGCCCGCCAGAATCCGATCTTCCCGGCAGGGCTTTTCTTTACCCGACTAGGGTTTTACATAAGCATAGGAGTGGAACGTGGTCATATCCCAGAACAATACCGCACACCAAGCGAAAGCTCTGCCCGCCGACACGGTGGAGAGCAACGGCCTCGGTGTGCTGGCACTGATCCCAGCGCGGAACGAGGCCCCCACCATTGTATCCGTTGTTACGGGTGTCAGGGCCAAGCTTCCGGTGCTGGTGATCGATGATGGCTCGGTGGAGAACACGGCCGATCTGGCGCGTGAGGCAGGAGCCACGGTGATCTCGCATGACAGGAATCGGGGCAAGGGCGCAGCGTTGCTCACCGGGTTCGCGTGGGCTCTGGAGCAGGGCTATGACGCTGTGGTGACCCTCGATGCCGATGGGCAGCATGCCCCTGAGGATCTGGGCGGCCTGGTGGAGGCCTATCATGCGGGGGCAGGCGACCTGATCATCGGCGAGCGCACCTTTTCGGTGATGCCCTTTCCACGCTGGCTGTCGCAGCCCATGGGGTCATGGGTGCTTTCTCAGGCGCTGGGCGTCTCTGTGACCGATTGCCAATCCGGGTTTCGCGTGCTCTCGCGGCGACTCATCGAAAAGATGCGTCTCACGACCAGCGGTTTCGAGATGGAGACCGAGATGATCTGGGAGGCCGTGCGCCTGGGGTACTCCATCGGTTGGGTTCCGATCCAGACCATCTATCTGCCAGGGCGCCGATCAGGCTTTCATCCCCTCAAGGATACGCTCCGCTTTCTACGCATGACCTGGCATATCTGGCGCGCCAGGCGACGACTGGAGGGATCTCAGGAGACGGAGCCGCAGGAAGAGGAGGATACATGCCTCGGGCCAAGGACGATCTCCTGAACCGGTCGGTGCGCGCCCTCGATCGCTTTATGCGCCAGCGTCTCGGCGTATGGGAGATCGAGGGCGACCAGGAGTGCTTTTACCGATTGTCGTGCAAGCGAGCCCCCTATGCCCTCGCTCTGAATGACGGTGCCACCATAGCCCCAGGAGATATGGTGGTCATACTGCATCTGTGGGGCGAACGAATCCCGGCGTTGCCGGAGGCGGGCGCGGATCTGGCTTGGGCCCGGCAAGCCCACCGCTTGCTGATGCATTCGCTGCGAGCCGTGGCCCGCGAGATGCAGTCAAACCCGCTGCTGAGAGACGCGGTAGCCGTGGGGAATGACTTCAGCTTTGCGGTCAACATGGGCAGCGCCAACATGTTCGAGCGCATCGGCTTTACGCTCATCGAGCCCCGGCAACGCCATGTCCTCGATCGGCTGTTGCAGGGAGGCGGTAGACTGTGGACGCGCTTGCTGCGCCGGGCCCATAACGCGCCCAGCCTGCGCGCCGCCAACACCCCCGAGTATGAAACAAGAGCCCTGTGGATGAGCCGCGCCAAGCTGCTCGAGCTCTATGACACGCGCACCGACTCGTGAGCCAGAGGCAGATCACGCCTGCTGGCCGGTGCAACCGAGCGAGCCAGCCACTGTCGAATCGACATAAAGCGATTCTCCGCCAGGAGCCCGCGCAGGCGGCCGGCAGTGCGCGAGCGCCCGATCCGTAGCTGCCAGCGGAGCCATTGCACGCGTAGCGAATCGCCCGCGAGCTTGCGGGGAGGCGTGTCGGGATCCATGTCGTGGGGGTGCAGGTAGAGGATCGCCGGATGCCCACCGGCATTGGCCTGGTTGACCGCGCTTTGCAGCAGAGAAACTGGCGCCACCCGCAGGGCGGTGCCCCCCGCCAACGGCAGCCGCATCCCCAGCGCATGCCATGTGGTGGCGGGTAGCTCGATCAACTCTTGTCCCTCGACCACCATCGTATACGGGTGCCCGGGCACCTCGCCCCATCCCTCCCAGCCAGGGACGCGGTACAGGGCCGGCGTGCAGGGAAAGACGCTGGCATCATAGGTGAGCCCCAACTCGACCAGCACTTGGAACGCCCACGGGATCTGGCGCGTGATCGAGAAATAGGGGGCTCGATAGCCAAGCACACGAGCGCCGATAGCGTCCTGCACCGAGGCCAGAGCGCGGGCCACATCCTCGCGAAAGGTGTCGGGGTGCATCGTATAGACCAGCTTGTGGGCATAGCCATGGATGCCGATCTCGTGTCCCCGGGCGGCGATCTGGCGCACCAACGCAGGATGGGTTTCGGCCACCGAGCCGAGCACAAAGCAGGTCGCCTGCACATCATACTCGTCCAGCAGGTCCAACAGCCGGTGCGTCTGGGCAATCACCCGTTCGCTGGGCACGTCCATGGGAAAGGGGCCTGGCCCCCCGCCATAGAGGACATCGCTCTCGGACTGCTGCCAGTCTTCGACATCAATGGTGAGAATGTTGGGTTGGGATTGGATATCATCGTTATCGAACACAACGGACCCTTTCGGTAACTGGCAGCGCCCTCGCCCCGGACGGTGGTTCGAGCGCCTATCGGTAAAATCGTCGGATGCGGAGGGCCCTGGGCCCGCCGTCGTCGGCCTAATTCTAGCCTGCAATCTCGCGAGCCCACGCCTCGGCCCGCTCCAGCTCGCCCTCCTGGAGGGGGCCCTCGGTTCCCGTGACGTAAAAGCCCTCGGGCTCGGCCGAGAGCTCGCCGCCCCGCTTGGTCAGCCCATAGCCGATGGGCTTGGCGGCCCAGCCGAACAGCTTGATCATGAACCGCAAAAAGGCAGGGGCGTCCTCCGGAGGCAGGCGCGTGTCAAAGGCCGCCACGCGCACGCCGCGCAGGCTCCCCGCCGGCAGCCCCTTGACCCAGGAGCGGATGGCGGGCGTGGGCCGAAACATGCGCGTGGGCGAGCCCACCACCAGCAGCGACACCTCGGCGATATGCTGGGGCTGCAGGTCGTCCACCTTGACGGCGAACGTCTCCCACTGCGAATCCATGCCGGCGCCAATCGCCTGGGCGATGGCCCGGGCCACGTGCTCGGTGTTGCCATAGACCGAATCATATACGACGAGGGCTCTCATGGCGCTGTCCTCCTGGCTCACGATGCGGGACGCCTGCATACGGGCCGGCGCAACCCGCCGGCCACAGTATGATTATGACGGGAAATGGCGCAGAGCGCAAGGGGCAGTGTAAGCGGGGCGTTAGGGGTGTGGGGGGGAGGCTAACGAAAAGCCCCTCTCCGCGTGAGACAGGGGCAAATCTGTGGCAACGCCCCTCGCGTACAAAGAAACGGGGCTGGCTCGGCAGATGCCGGTCAGCCCCGTGCTCTGGTACGTCAGGCCATTGGGCCGGTCGTGTTGCCCTAGTGCCGGACGGTGATGGGCAGATAGTA
>SKRJ01000071.1 GCA_007118555.1 Anaerolineae bacterium
CTCGAAGCGGGGACGGTGGGCCCGGTGCTGGATGCGCTCTTTCGCAAAGCCATCGAGTGTGGCAAACGGGCCCGCACTGATACCGCGATCGGCAACAATGCCGCTTCCGTGGGCTATGCCGCCGTCGAGCTTGCCGCCAAGACGCTCGGGACGCTTGGGGGACGCAGGGTGCTGCTGATCGGGGCGGGCGAGATGGCGCAAGCTGCGGCGAGCAACTTGTGCAGGAGCAATGTCCTCGAGCTACTGGTCGTCAATCGCACCTATGAGCGGGCCCTGGAGCTCGCCCAGCGGTTGGGTGGCAAGGCCATGCCGTGGGACAGTCTTTCGGTGGCGCTCGCTCGCGCCGATGTCGTGCTGTGCTCGGTGGCTGCGCCCCAGGTCGTCGTAGGGCGCGACATGATGCAAGGTGTCGTGTCGCAGCGGGCAGACCGGCCGCTCTTGCTCATCGATATCGGTGTGCCCCGCAATGTCGACCCAGATGTCGCCGGCCTTGATGGCGTTCATCTGTACGATATAGACGACCTGGCCCATGTCGTGGAGGACAACCTGGCCGAGCGTGAGGCGCACGTACCGCACGTTGAGGCGCTTGTCGCCGGGGCCGTGGACGAGTTTGCAGCCTGGCTCGCCAGTCGGGAGGTCGCGCCGACCATTCGCGACCTGCATGACATGGCGCAGTCCATCTGCGACGCCCAGGTGCTGCAGGCCCTCCAGCGCCTCGGCCCTTTGGGGGACCGAGAGGAGGAGATCATTCGCTCTCTTGGCCAGGCGATTGCGAACAAGCTCCTTCATGAGCCCACGGTGCAACTCAAGCACTTTGCGCAGAACGGCCAGGGCGTCCAGTATGCACAGGCTGTGCGCGATCTGTTCGGTCTCGCATCCACGCCCCCCGGAGAGACGCACACGGGACACCCGATAGCATGAGAGCCCTCGTTGTCGGCACGCGGGGCAGCGCTCTCGCGCAGGCCCAGACCTCGCTGGTTGTGGCCGCTTTCCAGGTGCGGTTCCCAGACGTTCAGGTTCAGGTACGCTGTATTCGCACTCAGGGCGACCGCGATCGCCGCAGTTCGCTGCGCGATATCGGGGGGCAGGGGGTTTTCGTCCGAGAGATCGAGGCGGCGCTCCTGGTAGGCGAGATCGATCTGGCCGTGCACAGTCTCAAGGATATGCCCAACGACTCCCCGACAGGCTTGACGGTGGCCGCCTATCTCCCCCGCGAAGATCCAAGAGACGCAATTGTAAGCCAGGGGAACCTTGATCTGGCAAGCTTGCCCTCTGATGCCATCGTGGGTACAAGCTCGATGCGCCGCAGAGCGCAGCTCATCCATGTGCGCCCCGATCTGAGGATCAAGGATATACGCGGCAATGTAAACACCCGCCTTTCCAAGCTCACATCCGGCCAAGAGTATGATGCCATCGTTCTGGCTCTTGCCGGGCTCCGGCGTCTGGGGCTTGAGGATACTGCGGCTGAGATCCTCTCGCCCGACCTCATGTTGCCAGCTCCGGGTCAGGGAGCCATCGCCATGCAAGCGCGCTCCCAGGATGCCGAGCTCCGCCAACTCCTAGCCCGTTTGGATCATGCCGAGACCCGCGCTGCTGTGACCGCCGAGCGGGCATTTCTGCGTGCCTTTGGAGCCGGCTGCCGGGCCCCTGTGGGAGCGCACGCCGAACTGATCGATGGGCATATCTGGCTCCAGGGCATGATGGGTTCGATGGACCCCACAGATACAGGCTTGGGGCCACTGTTGCGTGGCCGAATCGATGGGCCTGCCGAGCGCGCCGATGCGCTTGGCACAGAGTTGGCCGAGCAACTGACGGCGCGTCGTGGTCAAGAAGAGGGAGGACGATGAGCGTGGGGCATGTTGTCCTGATAGGAGCCGGCCCAGGGGATCCCGGACTGATCACCTGGCGTGGTATACAGGCGCTGGGGTCGGCGGATGTGGTCCTGTACGACTACTTGTCGGCTGATGAACTGCTCGAACATGCTTCGCCGGACGCAGAGCGCATCTATGTGGGCAAACAGGCAGGGCATCATTCCCTCGGGCAACAAGAGATCAACCAGCTCCTTGTCGATCTGGCACAACAGGGCAAACGCGTCGTGCGCCTCAAGGGAGGCGATCCATTTCTCTTTGGGCGCGGCGGAGAAGAGTGCCTAGCCCTGGATAGCGCCGGCGTGCCCTTTGAGGTCATCCCGGGAATCAGTAGCGCCCTCGCGGTCCCTGCCTATGCAGGCATTCCTGTCACGCACCGCGGCCTGTCCAGCAGTCTGGCGATCATCACCGGCCATGAGGATCCCTCAAAGGAGGAGAGCGCCCTCGACTGGTCGGCCCTGGCGCGAATTGACACCCTGGTCGTGCTGATGGGGGTTGGCAACCTACCAGTCATCGTCGAGCGCCTACAAGAGGCGGGCCGCAAGGACGACACGCCGGTGGCTGTCATCCAGTGCGGCACCCGTGGGCGCCAGCGCACCGTCGTCGGTACGCTGGCAGACATAGATGCGCGGGTGCAGGCGGCAGGACTGGGCCCGCCAGCGATCATCGTCTTGGGCGAGGTCGTGCGCCTTCGTGACGCGCTGGGCTGGTTCGATCGCCTGCCGCTCCAGGGGCTGCGCGTGCTTGTCACCCGTACCCGGGAACAGACGAGCAAGCTGTCCGTTGCGTTACGGGCCCTGGGGGCCGAGCCGGTGGAGTGTCCGCTCATTCAGGTCGTGCCCCCCGCTAGCTGGGAGTCCATGGATCGGGCCGTTCGCACGTTGGATCGCTATTCTTGGGTGGTGTGGACCAGTGCCAATGGCGTGGCAACGTTCTTTGAGCGGCTGGCGGCCGCGGGCCTCGATGCGGGCGCGCTGGCTGGCTGTCGCCTGGCGGTCATCGGTTCGGCGACAGCGGCCCCTCTGGAGGCACATGGACTCTGCGCCGATCTGGTTCCTGAAGGGTACACCGGAGAGTCGCTGGCCCATACCATGCTTTCCGCCCTCGACTTGCGAGGCCAAGCGATCCTTGTGGCGCGGAGCGCGATTGCGCGGCCCGTGCTGGTGGACCTCCTCAAGCAGGCGGGCGCCCTCGTCGATGATGTGCCCGCATATGACACCGTAATGCCCACAGGCCTGGCGGAAAATCTGGAGCGAGCCCTGAGCGATGTTGATGTCGTAACGTTCACCAGCTCTTCTGCGGTTCGCCACTTGGTCGATGCGATGCGCTGCGATGGCGAGACGGGGAACCTGCAGGGGCATGTGTTGGCCTGCATTGGGCCAGTGACCGCGGACGCGCTGCGCGACTATGGTCTGGAGCCAGACATCGTTGCTGAAACCCACACGATCTCGGGCCTGGCGGAGGCTCTGGTAGCCTGGCGAGCTGATAACAAAGGAAAAGGTGCATAACCATGATAGGAGTCACGAAACTGCTCTGCGGAGGCGCACACTCGGGGGATTCCCTGCGCTATCGAGGCCACGGCTCGGGGGGACACGCGCGTTCACGAGACCCGATGAAACGCAAGCCCATCGTTGTCTGGAACAGCACCCCGGCCTGTAACCTCGCCTGTGCCCACTGCTACTATGGCGCCGGTGAGCGGCGTGCCGCCGACGAGCTCTCCA
>SKRJ01000115.1 GCA_007118555.1 Anaerolineae bacterium
CGCTTTATAGGGCAGCGGGTTAACCCGGCGGAACTGGGCATGAAAATAAGCCTCATCTTCGGCAATCTCCGTCAGTGCATAGGTGATCTGGTAGTAGATGACAACCTCATCCCCCGCCCGATTTTCCAGGGTCATGCGGCAACGCTTGCGAAAGGGCATCTCCCAGTAGCAGTTGAACGCGCTGCCGGGGTTGACGCATACCGCCAGCGAGTTGACAGGCGCATAGCGGCCCCAGCCGGCAGCAAAGAAATCGCCCACGGGGCACTCGACCGAGGGGTGCTCCTGGCCATCCCAGTAGATGCGCAGGATGCTGAAACGCCATGCGCCGGTGGCGGTCATCCAGATCTGCTGGATGGCCCCCGGCCCGGCAATGTCGGCCAGCTCGAACGTCTCGCCGGGCTCGATGCGCACCGAGGGCGAGATCTTCCAGCCCTGGCCCAGATCGCGAGCGCACTCGGCGCCGGTGCCCTCGGTGGCCATACCGCCCTGTCCCCGCTCGCCGCGCAGGTTCTCGGGGCTGATCGAGCGGCTCTCGGCATCCGAGAGTCGCGCCAAGTTGCCCAGGTGCATCCCCAAACCGTTGAACGTTCCCATGCGTAGCCTCCTCAATGTGGCATCTTGCCAGGACATCTTGTATCGATCGCCAGGGCCAGTGGGCCGTTACCAGACGCTGGCGTCCCCCAACCGCAGGGCCAGAGCCATGTAGCCCGCCGTGGCGTCCAGCAGTTGCGCGATAGGCAGCCGCTCATCCACGACGTGGGCCATGGCCGGATCGCCGGGGCCAAAGCCGATGCAGGGGATGCCCGCGGCGTGCAGGAACCCGCCATCGGTAAAGAACGGCCACACCTCGACGGGGATCTGGCGCCCCAGCGCCTGCGAGACGGCCTCCTGAGCGGCCACGAGGCGCGGGTCATGCTTGGCGATCCAAAAGGGCGTCACGGCGTGCTCGATGGTCTCTTGCATGCCGGTGTACGAGTGTACCTCGCGGGTGGCGATGCGGACCTCGCTGGTGATCCCGGGCTCGGCGGTGTCCGCAAGCAGGCGCTCGATCAGGGCGCGGGCCTGGGGCACCGTCTCGCCGGGGGCATTGCGCCAGTCCAGGTGTACGCTCAGGGCCGCGGGGATCACATTGCTGCTGACCTGGTCCACATAGGCCAGGGTGGGCACCACCGTGGTGGCGCCGAAATCGGCATCCTGGGCCATGGGCGCCTCGCGCAGGGCCAGCAAAAAGCGGCTCATGGCATAGTGGGGGTTGCGCCCCTCGTGGGGGATGCTGGCGTGGGCCGAACGGCCGTGCAGCGTGACGATAAACTCGAAGCGACCCCGGTGGCCGCGGCGCAGGGTGTTGTTGGAGGGCTCGCCGATGATGGCCAGATCGGGCTGCATCTGCTCGACGAGAAAGCGGCTGCCCAGCCCACCGATCTCCTCACCGACGACGGCGGCCACATACAGGTCGCCCGGCGGCACGATGCCCGCTTCGCGCAAGAGGCCGAGAGCATAGATCTGGGCGGCGATGCAGCCCTTGTCGTCGACGGCGCCGCGTCCCCAGATCTGGTCTTCGGCGATCTCGCCCGCATAGGGGCCATAGGTCCAGCGCTGGGCTTCGCCGGGGTCCACAATGTCCATGTGGGCGTGAAGCATCACGCTGCGCCCCGAGTCGCCGTGGCCCGGGAGGCAGCCGATGACATTGCCCGCCGCGTCGATGCTGGTATCCAGGCCCAGGGTCTGCATCTCGATGCGCACCAGCTCGGCCACCGGGCCCTCTTTGCCCGTCATGCTGGGAGCGCGCACCAATCGGGCGCACAGGTCCACCACTCGTTCGCGTGCAGTCCGCACATGGCCGGCCAGATCGTCAAGTGCCATCAGGTCTCCTTGGTGTTGTGTAATGTTGCCGCTGGCTCATCCTGCTGTTGCGCCCCATGCTCACTCTGGATGCGGCGCATCGACCTCGAGCAGTTGATAGCCATAGGCATTGATGACAGTGGTCTCGCCCACCTTGGTGATGCGCGGCGTATCGGGTCGGTAGAGATGAATATGGCCATGGATCAGGTAGCGCGGTTGATAGCGCTCGATAAAGGGCAGAAACGCCTCGAATCCCTGGTGCGGCAGGTCGGGCTCGTCATGGATGCCCCAGGGGGGCGCATGGGTGATGAGAATATCCAGGGCGCGCCCATAGCGCCGCTCGTTGCGCCACAGCGTGAACGCCATGCGCCGGATCAGGCCCCGCATCTGCCGCTGGGAGTATTGATGGGGGCCGTTGTTGTACTTGAGCGAGCCCTCCAGCCCGGCGATGAGCAGCCCCTTGTGATTTACCACCCGCCGATGGATATTGCCGCAGCCCTCGGGCGCCGGCTTGGCGATCCCGTCCGCGCACAGGGTCCCCGTGTCGCCGGGGCCGTGGTTGCCAAACACATAATAGAGCGGCTTGTTGTACCGCGTCACCAGGTACTCGAGATAGTCAAAGGGCAGGTCACCACAGCTCAGGATCAGATCCACGTCGCGGAATCGCTCGGGGATCTCCATGAGCTGGAGCTGGGGCACGACCTCGTCGGCGACGGCCAGGATCTTCATGACGTTAACCGCCTTCTCTATGACATGCTCATTATACCGTTGCCGAACGAGCGCGCCAACCCATGGGTGCCAAGTCTACAGAAGAGCTTGACATGATTCTTGTACATTTGCTAGAATATCTGTAGGAGATGCCTGCGCAACCAGGGTTGCTACCCATGTATGATTGCCTGGCATGGGCCGCCAAAGGAGGGGGCCAGGATGCAGACACGACACACCGTCGCGATCGCGATCGGTTTGCCGTGTCTCTTTTCTTTTCGAGATATCTCGAGTGCCGATTGACGCCCCCTCGCACACATGCCCTGGCAGCCAGGCGCTCTCCGGTGTTCAGAGGCGCTGGCCCCGCGTGAAAGGAGAAGAGGACTACTGCTGACTGCCACCTGCTCGAAGGCAGCCCCCACCGTCTTTGCTATACACTCATGTGCTGTCCAATCATGTGTGCTCTATACATAGAGAGGTGTATTATGAGTTTCAAGCCCACAAGACGCGAGTTTATCCGTTTGACCGGCATCACGGCTGCTGGCGTGGCGATTGCGGCCTGCGCCCCCGATCCGGTTGTCGAAGATCCCGTCGTAGAAGATCCTGTCGACGAGGAGCCGATCGTAGAGGATCCCATAGTCGACGAGCCAGAGGATGAGCCCGTCGACGAGCCCGTTGTTGCCGAGCCCACCCCTCCGGTCAGCCAGTACAACGAGTCGCCCATGCTGGCCGAGCGTGTCGCTGCAGGTGACCTACCGCCCGTGGACGAGCGCCTGCCCGAAGAGCCTCGCGTTTGCCCCGTGCTCGAGTCGATCGGGCTGTACGGCGGCACCCTGACGGTCGGCGATCTGACCATGGACCTGTCGGGCGGCGACGGTCACATGGCCATGGATCGCCCCAACTGGTTGCGCATCTCCCAGGACATCACCCACGCCGTGCCCCACATCCTCAAAGATTGGCAGGTGAGCGAAGACTCAACCGAGGTGACCTGCTACATGCGCAAGGGCATGAAGTGGTCCGACGGGCATCCGCTGACTACAG
>SKRJ01000045.1 GCA_007118555.1 Anaerolineae bacterium
CAAGCTGTGCTACACTCCATTGCGTTGAGTGACCCGAAAGATGGATGTGACTATGGCCTTTGATGATCTGGATCCAGTAAGCAAATTAAAGCTCGGAAAGACGTTTCAGTGGATTGGAGTTGCCGCCCTGGCTGTGGGGGCCATTGGCGGCCTCCTGGTGGTGCTGGGGCCCGATACCTCCGACATGACAACGCGACAGAATATTCTCTTTGGCATCTTTTGCTGTTTTGCGCCCACGCTCCTGCCCGCCGTTCCCATGATCATCGTGGGCCGGATGATGCAAAAAGCGGCACGGAGTGACGGTTCCGGCTCTCTGTATCGCAACTGGGACTAGGAGATAGGCGATGTTCCTCGAGTGGAGCCCCTGGCAGTGGGAGAACTGCGGCCTTGCGCCCCGCACCGCCTTTGAGGAGGGCGTGTCGCCGGCTGACCGCGCCTATTTGCGCGAGCTAGCCAGGCAGGTGGCGGAGATCGCCCATCTGCCCATCATGGAGGAGCGCCGGGCCATGTGGCGGCGCCACAACCGCCTCGAGCGAATGCGGCCCATGGTTCTGGTCTTTCCCGAGGGGGCGTGGCGCGAGCTGCTGCCCGGCTCGGCCATGCGCTGCGAGGGGCACCGCGCCCGGGCCTATGAATGGTCCCTGCGCCAGGCCCTGTATCACCACCAGCACATTCACGACGATACGGTCATCGAGCCCTACTGGGTGGTGCGCAAGCAGGTGCAGCTCTCGGGCTGGGGGCTAGAGCCCCGGCGGCGGCCCAGCGCCGAGCCCACGGGCGCCTGGGCGTTCGATCCGGTGATCCACACGCCCGAGGACCTCGACCGGCTGCGTGCGCCCGTGGTGACGGTGGACGAGGTCGCCACCCAGCGAGAGCTGGGCCTGGCCCACGAGCTGTTGGGCGACATTGTGGACGTTACGCTGCGGGGCGTGGGCGTCATCTCGTTCCACCTGATGGCCGAGTATACGGCGCTGCGTGGTTTGGAACAGGTGATGATCGACATGCTCGATGCACCCGACATGCTGCACCGGGCCATGGCCATCCTCGAGGAGGGCCACCGGCAGACCCTTGCCCAGTACCAGGCCCTCGATCTGCTGCAGCCCAACCATGACGGCGAGTACCACTCGTCCGGCGGCGTCACCTACAGCGACGAGCTGCCCCAAAGTGGCGATACCGGACGGGTGCGCCTGCGCGATCTGTGGGCCTCGGCGGAGGCGCAGGAGATGGCTCAGGTGTCGCCGCGCATGCACGCCGAGTTCATCCTGCCCTATGAGAAACGGCTGCTGGCGCCCTTTGGCCTGAACGGCTATGGCTGCTGCGAGGATCTCTCCCGCAAGATGGCCGACGTGCTCACCATCCCCAGCCTGCGGCGCCTGTCTATCGCGCCCTTTGCCGACGTCGAGCGCTGCGCCGAGCAACTGGGCGACCGCTGCATCTACTCCTGGAAGCCGATGCCGACCGATCTGGTGGGCGCCTTTGACGAGGCGCATGTGCGCGATTCTATCCGACGCACCTGCGAGGCCACCCGCGACGGCATCGTCGAGATCATCCTCAAGGACACCCACACCTGCGAGGGCCATCCGGAGCGCTTTACCCGTTGGACCGAGATCGCCCAGGGGGTAGTGGCCGAGTTCTAGGCACTCGTCAAGCGCCCGGACAGGGGTTTTGCCGATCCGGCCGCCTTGTGCTAGAATAGGGTTCGCACTGAGGGATCGTCTAATGGTAGGACAGCTGACTCTGAATCAGCCGATCGGGGTTCGAATCCCTGTCCCTCAGCCAGAAGGAACGCGAACGACCAGTCTATGAGAGCGACTGGTCGTTTTTGCGTTCCGCGCGATCCCGCGCCAAGGACGTGCTCTAGCGGATCAGCTCGAGCTTGAGCAGGGTAAAAGGCTGGAACGCGGGGCGGCGCTCCTTGGTCACGACAAACTGCTCCAGCTCGCGGCAGTTCCACACATCATACACCGTGGCGCGGTATTGTGCGTCGGGGATCGAGCCATCCCACGGGCCCAGCCAGGGCCACTTGTTCGGCAGAGCGTGCCGGCAAAAGATCACGATCAACTCGTGGCCCTTGGCCAGGGCGTAGGTGTTGCTGCCGTCGGTGTTGGTCACCTGCCGCTCCATCTCGTCCAGCGGCAGGGTGGCGGCGATCTCCTTGAGGTAGCGCAGACGGGGGGCGCTCTCGCCCGTCATTGTGCCGCCATAGCTCCAAAAGATGTCCTTGAGGTTGCTATCGCGCACAAAGGCCTCGCCATGGGTGGCATAGCCCCCGGCCATGAGGCTCTTCCAGTGGCGCTCCACCATCAACTCGGGGCTCGAGTTGCCCCAATCGTCGGGGACATTGCCCTCGTACTGGTACTCGTCGTTGATCACCGGCTTAAGATACTGTTGCTTGAGCTCCAGCAGCAGGGTGTAGGTGTCGGGATGCTGATAGCTGACGTGGGTGAGCCACTCGCGGTCGGGATAGATGATGCCAAAGGGGATGTTGTGGCTCGAGATCAGGTGGCCGTAGGGGTCGCGGGCCTTGACAAAGGCGCCGATGACGTCCCAGTCGCGGCGGTCGGGGCCGATGATGCCCCGGATCTTGTCAATGTCGTACTCGTTGGCCAGGCTCCACCAGACGTTGCGGAACGAGCTCAGCCGCGCGATGATGTACTTGAGATATAGCAGGGCATCGTCCTCGTCCATGCCCATGTCGATATCCCAATGGCCCGAGTCATACGGGTGAAAGAGGATCACGTCGGCCTCGATGCCGCGCTGCATCAGATCGTCGACACATTGCTCCAGATGCCGGAAAAAGGCGGGGTTGGGCCGCCCAAAGTCAAAAGCCTTGGGCTCGCCCTCAAAGGGATAGTAGGGCGGCTCATAGCTCACATCGACAGCGCCGAACCCGCCGGTATAGTGCTTGGGAAACACCAGCATGCGGATCTTGTTGAATCCGTACCGCTCAAAGCTGTCCAGCGACTGGGCGCGCACGTCGTCGGGCCGGTGGTGCCAGACATAGGCGGTGGTGCCCATGATGAACGCCGGTGTCCCGTCGGCATAGCGAAAGCGTGTGCCCGCGGCCTGCACTGGGCCGTGCACGCCCTCGGCGGGCGCGGTAACGGTGAACTGGCCCGTCAGCCCATCGAGCTCGGGCAGGTTCGAGCGGGTCTCGAACAGGAACTCGCCCGGCGTCTCACCCAGGAAGCGTAGCTTGTAGACGCCATCACCGTCGTAAAAGCCCTCTACCTCGCGCACCAGCCCCGCGCCGCGCACCGTCGCCGACAGCCGTACGTCGGTGAATGGGTTGGCCACGGACGCCTCGACCTGCTGGCTGAACTCGAAACGATCCCACTGTTGGATGGTTGCCATGATCGTCCTCTCTCCACGAATGAACCGGCCTGGTCGGGCCGTCTCCGATGCTGCCTTGCCTGGGCCTATGATAGCGGACTTATGGCTCGGTTTCCAGCGCCCGAGGGCGCTCAGCGTTCGCCGCGCGCCACGAATCGCCGCGAGCATCTCGGGCGCGTGTCGCAGCGCCGACTGATAATGCTCGGCCGCCTTGGCGGCGTCACCGAGCTCCTTCTCGTGCAAG
>SKRJ01000329.1 GCA_007118555.1 Anaerolineae bacterium
CAGGCCTGGCCGCAGATCATGCTGGGCGGCCCAGAGCGCGACCGGCAGATCGACGAGGCGATCCAGTGCATCGAGGCGGCCGCCGAGGCGGGCATCCCCCTGCTGCTGTACAACCTGGCCATTCTGCCTGTGGTGCGCTCGCCAGAGCGAACGCCCGGACGCGGCGGCGCCACCTACAGCTACTTTGACTATGAGGCGCTCAAGGATGACCCGCCTCTGCCCTATGGGCCCGTGACGGCCGAGCAGGCCTGGGAGCGCATCATCTACTTTGTCGAACGGGTGATCCCGGCCGCCGAGGCAGCGGGGGTGCGCATGGGCTGTCACCAGCACGATCCGGGCATGCCGCCGGGCGTGGGCTACCGTGGCATCGAGCGGGTGCTGGGCAGCATCAAGGGGGTCAAACGCTTTGTGGCCCTGAGCGACAGCCCCTACCACGGGCTCAACTTTTGCCAGGGCACCATCAGCGAGATGTGCACCGATCCGGAGCAGGTGTACGACGCGATCCGCTACTTTGGCGAGCGCCAGCGGATCTTTTGGGTGCACTTTCGCAACATCCGCGGCGGGTACCTGCGCTTTGACGAGGTCTTTCCCGATGAGGGGGATATCGACATGGTGCGCGCGCTCAAGACCTACATCGAGGTGGGCTATGACGGCGTGCTGGTGCCCGATCATGTGCCGCACTCGGCCCAGGACACGCCCTATGGGCACCGGGCCCATGCCTTTGCCACGGGGTACATCCGCGGCCTCCTGCAGGCGCTGGGCGCCGAATCATAGCGGACGATCAAAGGGGAGGCCGCCCCAACTCATGCGCTGCGTACCAAACCGAAACCGACGCGGCGCAATCGTTTGGCAAACTCGCCCAGCGAACGTATAATATGGTAAGCAACTCAACAATATCCAGCAGGAGGCAACGTTACGATGTTCATCGGCCTATTCGATCCGATGTACTATTTGATGGTGCTGCCGGCTCTGTTCCTGGGCCTGTATGCCCAGTACAAGGTCCAATCTGCGTTCCGCAAGTACCAGCAGGTGCCCAATCGCGCCCGCATGACGGGCCGAGAGGCCGCCGAGCGCATCTTGCGCAACAACGGCATGACCGATGTCAGCGTGCATGTGACCCGGGGCACCCTCACCGATCACTATGACCCGCGCAACAACAGCCTGCACCTGTCCGAAGCCGTGGCCCACTCGGCCTCGGTGGCGGCCCTGGGCATTGCGGCCCACGAGATTGGCCACGCCATGCAAAAGCGGGACAAGTATGCACCGATGATGCTGCGCACGGCCATCGTGCCCGCGGTCCGGCTGGGCTCTTGGGTGGGGCCGTTGCTGTTCTTTGTGGGCATCATGCTGGCAGCCAGCAACCTGGCCGTGGCGGGGCTGGTGCTCTTTTCCGGCACACTCGTGTTCTCACTGGTGACGCTGCCGGTAGAGTTCAACGCCAGCAGCAGGGCGGTCGCCATGTTGACCCAGAGTGGCATCGTGACGAATCGCGAGGAAGAAAAGGGCGTGCGGTCGGTGCTGTCGGGTGCGGCCCTTACCTATGTGGCCGCGGCCATCCAATCGCTGATGACGATTCTCTACTATGTCTTTTTGCTGACGGGTGGACGGCGGCGTCGCTTTTAGGCGCCTGCCGCACCTCGTCTGCGCTCGGGAGCTTTTTCTTGGCTGAACACAGGCGCCAGATCGATCTTCTGAATCTCTCCATGGAGGGATTGGCTCGCCTCATGCAAAAGTGGGGCGAGCCGAGCTTTCGCTCTGATCAGATCTGGCGCTGGCTCTATGGTTCGCTTGTCACGGACCCGCAAGAGATGCGCAACCTGCCCCTGCCGCTGCGCCAACGCCTGGCAGACGCGTGCTACATCGGGCATTTGCCGGTGGTGGATCGGCTGGTGGACGACGATGGCCTGACCGAGAAGGTCGCTCTGCAGACGCATGACGGCCAGATCGTCGAGACGGTGCTCATGCGCTATGAGGAGCGCAACACCGTGTGCGTGTCGTCGCAGATCGGGTGCCCGTTGGGGTGCCTCTTTTGCGCCACGGGCCAGAGCGGGTATAGCCGGGATCTGACGGCTGGCGAGATCGTGGCGCAGGTGCTACATTATGCTCGAGCGCTGCGTCGTGAGGACGCGCACATCACCAACATCGTGTTCATGGGCATGGGCGAGCCGATGCTCAACTATGATGCCGTCTGGCTCGCGATCGACAACCTGCACCACCCCGACGGCATGAACATGGGTTTGCGGCGCTTTACTGTTTCGACGGTAGGCATTGTGCCGGGCATCGAGCGGATGGCCGAATCGGGAACCGAGGTGGGCCTGGCGATCTCGCTGCATGCCCCGAACGATGCCCTGCGCGACCAGCTCGTGCCTGCCAATCGCCGCTATCCCCTGGCGCAGGTCATGGCAGCGGCCCGGTATTATGTCGAGCACACGAGTCGCCGCATCACATTCGAGTACGGGCTGGCCGAGGGCGTGAACGACTCGGAGGCGCTGGCCCACGAGACCGCCGAGCTATTGCGGGGCATGCTCTGCCATGTAAACCTGATCCCGATCAACCCGGCCCCTGGCGACACGGGGGTCGCATGCGACTATCGCCCCTCGTCCCAGGGGCGCATCCTGCGTTTCCAGGAGATACTGATGGCGGCGGGGATCGAGACCACGGTACGGGTGAGCCGCGGCCGTGACATACAGGCAGGATGCGGACAGTTGCGCCAGCGTCGGGAGACCACAGACCGAGAGGAGATGCCATGAGGCCCAGGCCCATCAAGATTGCGCCCTCGATCCTGTCGGCCGATTTCAGCCGGCTGGGGGAGCATGTGTTAGAGGCCGAGGAGGCCGGGGCCGACTATTTGCACGTGGACGTGATGGACGGGCATTTCGTCCCCAACCTGACCCTCGGGCCCCTGGTGGTCGAGGCCCTTAAGCCTATCACGCGCCTGCCGATTCACGTGCATCTGATGATGGAGAACCCCGAGGCCTATATCGAGGCCTTTGCCGAGGCCGGATCCGATCTGATTACGGTACACGTGGAGACCTGCCCTCACCTGCACCGTACGCTGGAGCAGATTCGGGACGCAGGCGCTTTGCCCTCTGTGACGCTCAACCCGGCTACGCCTCTGGTAACGTTGGAAGAGGTGCTGGAACAGGTGGCCAAGGTGCTGATCATGACGGTGGACCCGGGATTTGGCGGCCAGGAGATGATCCCCAGCACGCTGTCCAAGGTGCGTCGCCTGCGCCAACAGCTCGACGAGCGCGGGCTCTATGCATGCGAGATCGAGGTGGATGGCGGGGTCAACCTGAGCACCCTGCCCCAGGTACTGGAGGCGGGCGCTGACGTGCTGGTGATGGGATCGGCCATTTTCGGGAGCGAGTGGGGCGTAGCCGGCGCCATGGAGCGGTATCGCGAGGCCATCGAGAACGCGAAAAGGCCGCTGCCCTAGGCAGCGACCCTGATCGCACAAACGACGGAGCTAGCTCTGCTTTTTGGCCAGCGTACGAAGGCAGCTCGTGCAAAGCTTCATGCGCTTGGGCCGACCGTCGACCATGACAATCGTCTTTTGGATGTTAGGGAG
>SKRJ01000426.1 GCA_007118555.1 Anaerolineae bacterium
CGGCTCGTGACGCGGGCGCTCGCACCGTCGCCCTCGCCTGCAACGATCCCTCGCCTCTGCTGGAGCTCGCCGACATCGCCATCCCCCTGGTGGTGGGCCCCGAGGCGATCACCGGCTCGACGCGGCTCAAGGCGGGGACGGCGCAAAAGCTCGCCCTGAACATGCTCAGCACCGCCAGCATGATCCGGTTGGGCAAGGTGTACGGCAACCTGATGGTCGATGTGCGGGTGACCAACGCCAAGCTGGCCCAGCGAGCGGCGCGGATCGTGTGTGAGGTGACCGGCGTGGACGCGCCAGAGGCCGAAAGGCTGCTGGCCGAGACCGGTTGCCGCGTCAAGCCCGCCATCGTCATGGCTTTGCTGGGTTGTACGGCCCAAGAAGCGGAGCAGCGTCTGGCAGCCGCCGAGGGCCGGCTGGCCGACGTCATCGGGCCGGCCTAGGACGCGAGGGCATCTCGCGTGCGGGCTATGCCTCGGCCGAGAGCTGCGCCTCGAGCTCCTCGATGACGAGCAACTGCTGCTGCCAGGGCGCCAGGAGGCTCGCCGCCAGGCCCCGCCCCAGCGCCCGGTAGAGCCCGCCGCGCCGCAGCCGATGGATGCTGGCCGA
Organism: Anaerolineae bacterium; assembly: GCA_007118555.1. Classification (GTDB taxonomy): domain Bacteria; phylum Chloroflexota; class Anaerolineae; order UBA1429; family UBA1429; genus UBA1429. The sequence continues at coordinate 607 of SKRJ01000426.1, forward strand.
GACCAGGATCTGCAGCAGCACATAGGCCAGCACCCAGAGGGCAGCCACCGCCATGGCGCCGTTCTGAAAGTAGGTGGGCGGGAGATAGCGCCGCTGGACGAACGCCAGCACCGCCTCGATCCCGATCCAGGCCACCATGCCCACCACCGGCGCGTTGAGCAGCAACTGGATGGGCCAGGCCGACAGACGCTCGGCCAGCCGCCCGAGTTGTGCGCTATAGTGGGTCGCACTCTGCTGGGCCATCTCGACCATGGCGGTGTCGAGGCGCTCTTGCCAGGCCGTCGCGCTGCGCAGGGCGGGATCGAACCCGGCGGCCACCAGCGCGTCGCTTAGCGACGGCCACGACGAGAGGAGCTGGTGAGCCACCTCGTCGGTGGGAAAGGCGGACACGAGGCTCTCGTCCTGCGAGGCCGGGTCGTCGGCGCCCGTCGGCGACAGGACGCCCGGCAGCCGGCGGCCCAGACGCGTGATGAACGACGCGACGCGCAGCACCAGGGCCCACAGCCCCACCAGCCACCCGACGGGCCCCCACCAGCGCGAGCTGAGCATGCTGTACAGGGCGGCGCCCAGATCCAGGCCCCGGACTCCCGCCAGGGCGCTGGGCATGCTGCGGTGCGCCGTCTCCTCGACCCGCTCGGCGAGCTGCGCCAGCGCGTGTTCCGCCTGGGCCCGCTGGGGCCCGGTGGCGGCGATGGCCTGGTGCGCCTGCTCGCGATAGAGCTCGAACAGGCGCTGGGCCCGGGTCGTGCGCCGGTCCACGATCTGCGAGGCGCGATTGAGCGTCCCAAAGACCAGTTGCTCGAGCTCGGGGAACTCGTTCACGTCGTTCAACGGAGTTTCGTCGGCGGGGAAATGCGCGTCGGGGCTGCTGCGCCGGGCCGACACACGATAGACGCGCTGCGGCGCCAGCCCCCACTCGGAGCGCAGCGCCCTCTGGAAATCGCCCACCACCTCGTCCAACTCGTCGGCGGGCACGCGGTCGATCATGTTGAGCACGGGAATCACGTTCTCTTGGGGCAGACGGTCCACAAAGGGCCGCAAAAAAGCCAGATTGTCATGCAGGCGGGGATTCTGGGCGGGAAAGACGGCCAGAATCAGATCGGCCCGCTCCAGCACGCGCCGCAGGATGGCCTGGTTCTCGGGCAGGGTGTTGGTGTCGGGGGTGTCCAGCAGCGTCAGGTATTCCAGGGTGTCGGCGCGCTCCGACGTCACGATTCGCATGTCCCCATCGCCCAGCTCCTGGCGCAGCGGCTCGGCGGCCGCGACATCGTCGGTGTAGGCGGTCGCGTGGCGGGTGGTGGGGCGTGTGAGCCCCGTCTCGGCCAGCTCGGCGCCCGCCAGGGCGTTGAGCAGCGTCGACTTGCCCGTGCCCGAGGGCCCCACGATGGCCACCACCAGTCGCGTGTCCCACGACGCCCGGATCTGCTGCAGCTTGGTCCGGAGCCAGGCGGCCTGGGCCAGCAGCGCCGTGCCCGGGCGCCAATCGGGGGCCCGCTCGATGCGCGCCACCAGATCCTCGAGCTCGGCCTCGATCTCGGCCAGGGCCGCGATGCTTTGCATCTCCCACCGGTCGCGATCCAAACGCTCGGGCGCGGCGCTCATGTCGCCTCTCCCAGCCCGGCCAGGGCCCTGGCGACTCGTTCAAAGCGTTCATCGTCCTCCTGCGGCGCGGCCTGCAGGGCGTCGGTGATATCGTGGGCGATCGCTTGGTCAAAGAGCGCGACCACCGATGCGACCCGCTGCGACAGCCACAGTTGAAAGACCGGCTTGAGCATCTCCTCGAGTTGCCGACGGTCCTGGTCGCCCAGGCCGGCCGAGGCTGGTATCGAGACCAGGGCCCACAGATCGTTCACACCCACAATGCCCTCCAGTTCGATGAGCAGGCCGGCGCCTGCGGCGGGGTTGGCGGTGAGCAGGGTATAGGTGACGCCGAGCAGGGGCGGCAGCGCGCTCAGCGAGGCGAACAGGGTCTCGCGCATGCGCTGGCGCAGGCCCATCTCGCGGCGAAAGCGCAGCACGGCCTCGCGCAGGTCCTGCTCGATCCCGGCGGGCAGGCCCACCAGCTCGGTCGCCGCCTCCTCGAGGCGCTCGGTCACCGCCTCCCAATCCCGTCCCAGCAGGGCCTCTTGGTGCGGACGCACCAGCGGCGGCACGGGAAGGTGCAGGTTGTAAAGGCCGCGCCCCAGCGGCTCGACCACGATGCCCAGTGCGTCGCCATGGCGCTTGAGGGCCGTCTGCGCCTGCTCCAGCAGGGGCTCGCGCCGCGACAGCCGCACGATGAGGGTGTCCTCCAGCAGGCGATTGCGCAGCCCATTGGCGGCCAGGAGCAGGTCGTGGGTGACCCGCGTCTCTAACGATACCGGCGCAGGCTCTGGCTCGCGCAACCCCAGCCATTCGGATGCGATGCGTACACCGGCGCGCGCGCCACGCAGCGGCGCACCGACGATGCGGCTCGTCTGGCGCATGGCCCGCACCAGGGGCGGGCTCGTCTCCATAAAGAGCCGCGTGGTCAGGGCGATGGCCTCGTTGGCGGGAAAGGCCGTCAGCGCCGTGAGCGCCTCCTGCGCCATGACATGGGACAGGCCCTCGCGATAGAGCGCCAACTGGGCCATGGTGCGCTGGACGTCCTCATAGTCGGCCTGGGCCCCGCTCTGTATGGCGCGCAGGTCGCTGGCCAGGACATGGCGCTTGATCTGGGCCACATCCAGCGAGCGTAACAGCTCGGGAAGCGCCCGCCCGGCGGTCCTGTCGCCCAGCGGGAGCAGCTCGGGTGCGGCCTTGCCCTCGGCCACCCGATCGGACTCGTGGGTGCGATAGATGCCAATGACCTCGGGCGGAAAGGTGTCTTCCTCACGATCAAGCACGGGGGCCGGGCCATGCGCGACGGCGGCTCGCTCATCACGATCGCCTCGCTCAACGCCATCCAACCCGCCGAGGGCATGGCGGCCTACTGCGCCGCGAAAG
>SKRJ01000354.1 GCA_007118555.1 Anaerolineae bacterium
AATATCTATGCGCCCGAGCATTTCGAGCTGACGCCCTATCTGGACAATGCCCTCAAGGCCAAGGCCCTGTTTCAACTGGACCGTGATTACGTGACACAGGATGGCCAGGTGATCATCGTGGACGAGTTCACGGGGCGTCTAATGTACGGGCGGCGCTACTCTGAGGGGCTCCACCAGGCCATCGAGGCCAAAGAGAACGTGCGTGTGCAGCGCGAGAGCCTCACCATGGCCACTATCACGTTCCAGAACTATTTCCGGATGTACCGGCGCCTGGCCGGCATGACCGGTACCGCCGAGACCGAGGCGGAAGAGTTTGCCCAGATCTATAACCTCGAGGTCGTGGTGATCCCGACCCACGAGCCGCTGATCCGTGTGGACCATGCCGACACGGTGTACAAGACGGTGGATGTCAAGTTCGACAAGGTGGTCGAGGAGATCCGGGACTGTCACGAGCGAAAGCAACCGGTGTTGGTGGGAACGATGGCCATCGAGACGTCAGAGGCCCTCTCGGAGATTCTCAGGCGCCGGGGCATCCCCCACGAGGTGCTGAACGCACGCTACCACGAGCGCGAGGCACAGATCATCGCCCAGGCCGGTTGGCCCGGCGCCGTCACCATCGCCACCAACATGGCGGGTCGTGGTGTGGACATTCTGCTGGGCGGCAACCCCGAGGGAATGGCCCGCGAGGAGCTGCGTCGCCAGGGCGTGGACCTGAGCACCGTCGAGCCCGAGGTCTGGGAGCAGGCCCTGGCCGATGCCAAGACCCGTTGCGCCGCCAACCGCGAGATCGTACTGGAGGCGGGCGGCCTGCATGTGATCGGCACCGAGCGCTACGAGGCGCGGCGCATTGACAACCAGTTGCGCGGTCGCTCGGGACGCCTGGGCGATCCCGGCTCTACGCGGTTCTTTGTCTCGCTGGAAGATGATCTCATGTTGCGGTTTGGCGGCCCGGCCGTGGCCCGCATCATGGAGCGCTTTGGCGTGGAAGAGGATCTCCCGCTGGAGCATGGCATGGTCAACAAGGCCATCGAGGGCGCGCAGGAGCGGGTCGAGGGCCACAACTTTGACATGCGCAAGCATCTGCTCGAGTTCGACGATGTGGTCAACCAGCAGCGGCAGGTGATCTATGACCAGCGGCGTCTGATCCTGACCGAGACCAATCTGCGCCCCATCGTGTGGGACATTCTGGAGGGTGAGCTACGTGCCCTTATCGAGACCTATACCGCGGGCTATGAGGACGAATGGGATCTCTCGACGCTGCACGAGGCCGTGCACCCCATGATCCGCCTGCCCGAAAGCCACTCTGTGGCCACGTGGAAGGGCATGGACGTGCCCGAGATCACCGATCAGGTGCTGGCCCTGGCGGAAAAGGCCTATGACCGCCGCGAGGAGGAGCTCGGGCCCAACACCATGCGCCAGTTGGAGCGCCTGTTGCTGCTGCGGGTGATCGACAACCGCTGGGTGCGGCACCTGACCGATCTGGACGAGCTGCGCAACGGCATCGGTCTGCGCGCCATTGGCCAGCGCAATCCTCTCGTCGAGTACAAGCGCGAGGCGTTCCAGGCTTTCGAGGAGCTGATGGGCGAGATCCAGAACGATGTCGCCACCTTTATCTTGAACCTGGACGTGACCCGCATGGAGCCGGCCCGCCGACAGCGCCTCCAGTATTCGGGTGCCGCGGCTGCCGGCAGTTCGGCCCCCCAGACGCGCAAAGCGAACAACAAGGTGGGGCGCAACGATCCGTGCCCCTGTGGGAGTGGCAAAAAGTACAAGCAGTGCTGCCTGCGCAAGGGGCTCTCGCCCGAGGAGGCCGCGGCCCAGGCGCAGGAGGCCACGCCGGTGGTCGGCGGTCGACGCTAGCGCGGGCCATTTCGTCGCACGCTACGGATAGGCCGCCGGCGTCCCCGTAGGCGTCGGGGTCAGGGCGGGCTCGGGATAGGCGGCTGTGGTCGGTTGGAGGATGGGATGTACCTCTGTGGGGCTTGGGGCCCGGGTGGGGGGCATGCCATCCTCGGCACGTATGATGATGCGCTCGGGGCCCGACGATCCTCCGGCGGGCCCGCAGGCCGCCATCGCCAGCATCAGACCGACGCATACAGCACGTACGACCCTCTCACTCGCTCTCATCCGTCTCCTGTTCCAGCTCGATCACGGTAACATCGCCGGCCTGGGCGTCCAGCAGCATCAGGCGGTTGCGCAGCAGGCCTCTGTGGGCGCCCGTGATCAGCTTGACCACCTGCTGCACCTGCCAAGAGGCGATCATCATGGGCGTGGCCGAGGGATTGCCCTGCTCTGCCTCGACGCCCTGTTCGGGGTAAGGTCCGGGCCCGTACACGGTCTCCAGATCGGCGTCGCCCGGCAGGATGGTGAGCACCTGGCCGGTGTATCCGGCGATGGCGCCATGTACCAGGGGCACATTCAGTTCTCTTGCGGCGCGCTGGACCACAAAGCGGGCCGGCAGGCTGTCCAGGGCATCGACGATCACGTCAGCGCCCCGAAGCACGTCGACCGCGTTCCCTTCGGTGATCCAGAGTTCTTGCGCCGTCACGTCCACTGCGCTGTTGATCGCGCGCACGCGCTCGGCAAGGACGGCGGCCTTGGGGCGGTCCAGCGTGGCCTCGCTGCTGCCGAGCTGGCGATTGAGGTTGTTCTCCACAAAGCAGTCCCCGTCGATGATCTGCAGATGGCCCACGCCCATGCGTGCCAGGGCCTCGACGATCCATCCCCCCAAGCCGCCGGCTCCCACGACGGCCACCTTGGCCTGTAGCAGGGCCTTTTGCCCGGCGCAGCCCACGGTGCCCTGATTGCGCAGATAGCGCTCTGGCATGATCTCTTGCTCGAGGGCGGCCAGTTCCACGTCTCGTGGGTTCATGTCGTGCTCGCGTGCCAGCTCACGCACGGCAGCCCCGCTCAGCGGCTCGGCATCGTCGCCGTCCTGCGCAGCAAAGCGCGCCAGGGCCTCGGTCAGGAGCTCAGGGGCCTGTGTGGGGTTCATCGGTCGTCTCCTCTTGTGCTGGGGGTGGCGGTTGGCAGGCGGGGCAGTAGTGGGTGCCCCGCTGGGCCACCACGGTGCGCTCGATGAGCGTGCCGCAGCGCAGGCAGGGAGCTTGGGCGCGGCCGTACACCGCCAGCGCGAACTGGTGTTGCCCCGATTCGTCGCAGGGCCCGCGATAGTCGCGCAGGGTCGTGCCCCCGTGCGCGATGGCCGCCTTCAGGATGCCGCGCAGGCTCCCATGGAGGGTCACGATCTGCTCGTCCGTCAGCGTATCCGACCGGGTGAGGGGATGGATCGCTGCAGCCCAGAGGGCCTCGTCCACATAGATGTTCCCGAGCCCCGCCAGCACCCGCTGGTCGAGCAGCAACGGCTTGATCTGGCGGCGGCGGCTCTGCAACAGATCGGCCAACCGCTCTGGCGTCAGCTCGGGCGAGAGGGGCTCGACGCCCAGGCCGCCCACGACATCCTGTGGGTCGTAGGTCAGGTAGGCACGACCGAACTTGCGTATGTCGTGCAGATAGAGGCGGGCATCATCGTCCAGCTCCAGGAGCAGATGCACATGCCGGTGCTCCTCCCAGTCGGGTTGGGGCGCCGGGCAATAGTAGACGCGTCCCGTCATGCGCAGATGAATGATCAGCCAATAGGGCGGCAGCTCCAGGAGCAGGAACTTGCCTCGACGCCCGACGGAACGGAACGTCAGGCCGGTGATGGTGGTGCGAAAACTGTCAGGATCGTGGGTGGCCAGGGTGCGTTCCCAGCGCACCGTTGCGTCACGCACGGTATGGCCGGGCAGCCGGGCATCGAGGCTGCGGGCGATGTATTCGACCTCGGGCAGCTCGGGCATCAGAGGGGAACTCGAGCGCCAGGTAGCGCCAAAAGCCGCGCCGCCAGGACCGGGTAGGGCGCCCAGGTGGCAGGGAGCCGCTTCTCGGGCTCGGGAGCCGGACGCTCCTCAAGCGGACTCTCAGGCAGTGTCCGTGGCTCGAGCCCCAAGCTGGCCCGCCAGCGCGCATCCAGCTCGTCCAGCCCAAACCCGTACACGCGTCGCAGAGCGGTGTCCTGATGCGTCCCCTCGCGAAAGACCTGCAGCAGCTCCTGCATCTTGTCCCGTCCGTAGGTCTCGAGCATGTATACCACCACCGAGTAGCTGGCGCCATAGAACAGGTCCACCTCATCGGCCCGCCCGCTATAGCTGGTCATGGAGCGGACCGACAAGAGAGCATCGTCACGAACAGCCCGCTCCAGAGCCAACAGGTTGCCCTGCGGTAGCTCTCCCTCGGCGTACATGGCCAGTCCCTCGTCCAGCCAGCGAGGCAGGCCTGCATAGGGGTTGTCGGTGGCCAGCCCCACCACCACATGACTCAACTCGTGGGCCAGCGTGCGATCGACCTTGGCGTGAGATCCGAGCAGCAACATGGTATCTCGTGACACAACGACGCCCAGGGTGGTGACACGGGCATCAAAGGCATCGCTGCGTGTGGAGAGGGCGGGTTGCATGTCGCGCGCGTTGGCATAGACATAAATCTGGACGCGCTGCTCGGTCGTCACGCCGATCTCGTCCTCGAGGCGGCCCAGGGCCGCGATGGCGACCTGCAACAGGGTCTCGGCTTGTCTGGGGTTGCGCCCGTACCAGTGCAGATCGATGCGGCCCTCGGACAGCGTCTGCCAGTCACGGGCGTCATCGGTGTACGCAAAGCTACGGATGGGCGTGTCGATGATCTCGCCCGAGGCCAGCGTCAGGCGCCACCAGTAGCGCAGGCGGGTGCCCGGCGCAAACTGCCCGGGCTCCAAACGTTCGCGATGCTCGATGGACACCTGTCTGTCGACATCAAAGGCGGGATAGATGCGTCGCACCAGGGGCGTATCCTCGATGCCGTAAAAGAGAATCACTTCTTCGATCGATGCCTCCGCCTGGGCGTCGAGCCAAAAGGTGAGCTCTTCCGAGAACCGATAGCTGGCGCGGCTCTCCTGATACACGAGAGCCGCATCGGCCTGGGCCGTTGCTCCGCCCGCGACCAGCACGAGCAAGAGCGCCAGCACCGCACAAACGATTGTGCGAACGAGTCGTGAGATAGAGACCGCTCCCGTGCGCGCTCTAGGGCTCGTGCTGGGCCAGATCGTCGACCGATACATCAATGTGCTTGGTCCCTTCTTCCACGAGCATGATGGGGATGCCATCCTTGATCGGGTACTTGCGGCGGCACTCGTCATTCTGACACACGAGCCAACGGTCGTGCATCAGGGTGACCTTGGTCCGGCAAGCGGGGCACACCAGAATGGCCAATAGCTCCTCGTGAAGCATCGCAACTCTCCTTACAACAAGCGTCCGATCTCGATCCGCCACAAGCGAACCGCGCTGTGTGACGCCCGGCATGCGGTCACCAATACAACACCATCTAGCGGAGTATAGCATAGAGAAAGGCGCTTCTCAACTCGAGTTATTTGCCGCAATCCACCAGTCATGATATACTCGCTCGTTGGAAAGCCCGAACAGGGGCTCTCCACCAATCAAGCACGCCCCGAGCAGGGCCTCGTGCCGGCCGGAGGGCCGGTGTATGCCACAAGGGGCGGGTGTTTCAACGAGGAGGTATCGTGCCAGTAGTGACCATGAAGCAGTTGCTGGAGGCGGGTGTCCACTTTGGGCATCGCAGCCGTCGCTGGAATCCCAAGATGCGCAACTATATCTTTACCGAGCGCAACGGGATCCATATCATCGATCTGCAACAGACCATTCAGTTGATCGAGAACGCCTACGAGTTTATCCGCGATACGGCGGCCGAGGGCGGCACGGTCATCTTTGTGGGCACCAAGCGCCAGGCGCAAGAGAGCATACGCGAGCAGGCGCAGCGTTGTGGTATGCCCTTTGTGACCCAGCGTTGGCTCGGCGGCACCCTGACCAACTTTCGCACCATCCGCTCGCGCATCGAGTACATGCTCGAGCTGGAGCAGCAGCAGGAGCGCGGGGCTTGGGATATCCTGCCCAAGAAGGAAGCGACGCTTCTGGAGCGCGATCTGGCCAAGCTGGAGCGGCGGCTGGGCGGGCTCCGCAATCTGAATCAGGTGCCCGATGCGCTGTTCATCGCCGACGTGATGACCGAGGATATCGCTGTGCGCGAGGCCAACCGCCTGGAGATCCCCGTGGTCGCGATGGTGGACACTAACTGCGATCCGGAACCCATTGACTTTTTGATCCCCTCTAACGACGACGCGATTCGCGCCATCGCGCTGATCACGTCGATCATGGCAGACGCCGTGATCGAGGGGCAGCAGATGCGCGGCGTGCAGATGGCCGACGAAGGCCAAGAGTACGAAGAGCGTGTCTATGAGGGCGAAGAATACGCGGGCGAGGTCTATCCCCAGCGTTCCTTTGCGCCGGACGAGGGCGAGGAGCCGGCCGGTGATGAAGAGGATATCATCATCATCGACGAAGAAGAGGAAGAGTACGAGGACGTCGAGTCCTAGCACTCCTCGTCGCTGACGTTATACAAGCCGGGGCCCTGTTCCCGGCTTTTCCCTGACAGTTTCGCTTATAGCACGAGAGGATAACGAACTATGGCCGTTTCGATGGAGATGATCAAGGAGCTGCGCGAGCTGACCGGCGCCGGGGTCTTGGAATGTAAAAAGACCCTCGAGCAGACCGGTGGTGACCTGGAGCAAGCGGCGGCGATCCTGCGCGAAAAGGGACTGGCGGCGGCCGCGAAAAAGGCCGAGCGCGAGGCCAACGAGGGCAGGGTCGAAGTCTATATCCATCCGGGCAACAAGCTCGTGGCGGTGGTCGATCTGCGTTGTGAGACCGACTTTGTTGCGCGCACCGAGGACTTTGTCGAGCTGTCTCACGATATCGCCATGCAGGTCGCGGCCAGCAACCCGCAGTACATCTCGCGGGACGACGTGCCCGAGGATGTGATTGAGGAGCGGCGGGAAGCTTTTGTCGCCGAGGTGGGCGACGGCAAGCCCGACCATATCATGGAGCGCATTCTCGAGGGCAAGTTCGCCAAGTTCTACCAGGAGCAGTGCCTGTTGGATCAGCCCTTTATCAAGGACGAGACCAGGACGGTGCAGCAGCTCCTGACCGAGACCATCGCTCGTTTGGGTGAGAATATGGTCATCAACGACATCGGCCGTTTCTCCATCGACCGCTAGGCCGGTTCGCATCTCTCTACAACCAGACGATCCACAGCGGAGGTGGCGATGGCTGACCCCAGGTATCAGCGTATTCTGCTCAAGCTGAGCGGTGACTTTATGTCTAATGCAACCGGCTTTGGCATCGACCCAGCGGTCGTCGAGTCGGTGGCGCTGCAGATACGCCCCGCCCACGAGCTGGGCATCGAGTTGGCCGTGGTCATTGGGGCGGGTAACATCTGGCGTGGGGCCGACGCCATGGTCCACGGGATGGAGCGCGCCACCGCCGACTATATGGGGATGCTGGGGACGGTGATGAACGCCATGGCGTTGCAGGATGCGCTCGAGCGCCTCGGCGTGGATACGCGCGTGCAGACCGCCATCGAGATGCGCGACGTCGCCGAGCCATACATTCGCAGAAGGGCCACTCGCCACCTGGAAAAGGGGCGAGTGGTTATTTTTGGCGCCGGCACCGGCAACCCCTACTTTACCACGGACACCGCTGCCGCCCTGAGGGCCATGGAGATCGACGCCCAGATCCTGCTCAAGGCTACCAAGGTCGACGGCGTGTATGATTCGGATCCACTTCGCAACCAGGATGCCAAGCGCTTTGATCGGTTGTCCTATCTGGAGGCTCTCAACATGGGCGTCAAGGTGATGGACAGCACGGCGCTATCGCTCTGTATGGACAATGATCTGCCCTTGATGGTGTTCAAGCTCGAGCCTCCCGATAGCATCGTTCGCGCCGCTATGGGAGAGCCCATCGGGACCATCGTGACATCCTGAGCGCGGACATGCGGCAAGGAGGGTTTTCTGCGGTATAATGTCGTAGAGAGTTTGACCCAAGCCTTGCACGACATTCGAGGAGAGTACTGATGATCGACGAAGTTCTGTTAGATGTAGAAGATCGTATGGAAAAGGCCGTAGCGGCTCTGCGCTCCGATCTGACTGGCATTCGCACCGGCCGGGCCAACCCCGCGCTACTCGATCGGGTTCGCGTCGAGGCGTATCAGAGCGTTCTCCCGCTCAATCAGGTCGCGACGATAGCGGTCCCCGAGCCCCGCTTGATCACGATCCGGCCCTTTGATGTCAGCACCATCGGTGCCATCGAGCGCGCCATTCAAAAATCCGATCTGGGTCTGACGCCCAACAACGATGGCAAGATCATTCGCCTGGCTGTGCCGGCCCTGACCGACGAGCGCCGCCGGGACCTGGTCCGCATGGTCAATCGGCGTGTCGAGGAGGCGCGTGTCGCCATTCGCAACGTCCGACGTGAAGGGTTGCGCACCCTGCAGGACCTCGAGAAGAGCGGCGAGATCTCGGAAGACGATCTCTACAAGTCGCGAGATGACCTGCAGGAACTCACCGACGACTATAACAAGCGCGCTGAGGAACTGGGTGAGCAGAAACAAGCCGAGATCATGGAGTTCTGATGAGCGGCGCTGAGGGATCGAGCAGCGCGCGCCGTTCCGCCGAGTTGGTGCGGGTGCCTGAGCATGTGGCGATCATCATGGATGGCAACGGGCGTTGGGCGCAGGCGCGCGGCATGGCTCGCCCCGCGGGCCATCGGGCCGGCACCGAAAACCTGCGCAATGTGCTCGAGGCAGCGGGCGAGTTCGGCATCCCGATTCTGACCCTCTATGCCTTTTCGACCGAGAACTGGTCTCGACCCGAGGCCGAGGTGCGGGCCCTCCTGGCGCTGGCCCAGCGTGTGATCGATCGCGAGCTGAACGAGTTGCACAGTCGCGGCGTGCGCATTCGCCATATCGGTCGCAGAGAGGGCGTCGGCGATGCTTTGCTGCAACGGATCGAGCGCGCCGAAGAGCTGACGCGGGACAATAGCGCGCTGACGGTCAATATCGCCTTTAACTATGGCGGACGCGCTGATATCGTGGATGCGGTGCGTGCGTTGGTGCGCGAGGGCATGTCGCCGGAAGATATCGACGAAGCCGCTATCAGCGCCAGGCTCTCGACCGCCGGGCTGCCCGATCCCGACCTGGTCATTCGCACCGCCGGAGAGATGCGGCTCAGCAATTTTCTCATCTGGCAGGCCGCCTATGCCGAGTACTATAGCACGGCGACCTTTTGGCCCGATTTCGGCCGGGAGGAGCTTTACAAGGCCCTGCTAGCCTTTCAGGAGCGCAAGCGGCGTTTTGGAGGTTTGCCCTCCGGAGCCTGAACGAACCATCGATCCTTACGACTGCTTGCCGGAGGCAGCCATGCTCGCGAAACGTGTAGCCAGCGCCTTTATCCTGATTCCCATCATCGTCCTGCTCGTCTATCTGGGCAGTTGGCCTCTTTTTATCGCGCTCGCCCTCGCCGGGCTCGTGGCTTGCTACGAGTTCCTGGACCTGCTCAAGCGCATGGGCGCCAACCCGACTGTGCCCGTCTCCCTGCTCTTTCTCCTGCTCTTTTTGGCCGACGGTTTCTGGCCTACCTGGAATATCCTCCATTGGACGGTCTGGCCCGCGATGGCTCTCCTGCTGACTGTACAGGTCTTTAACCGGAACCGCCCCGGCTCGGTGCATGGTTGGACGGGGGCGCTGGCCGGCGCCCTGTATATCGGGCTCAGTTTGAGCTTTTTTCTGCGTATGCGCGCCCTGGATCGGGGCGATCTGCGCGTGCTCATCATCCTGGGCGGCACCTGGATCAGCGACAGTGGCGCCTATTTCGTGGGACGCGCCTACGGCAAGCGACGTCTGGCCCCCAAGATCAGCCCCAACAAGACCTGGGAGGGCGTCTGGGGCGGCATAGCCACCGGTGTGCCGTCGGTCTGGCTCGCGAGCTGGCTGCTTCTGGGGCTGGACCACTGGCAGGGCATCGTGCTGGGTGTGGTTCTGGTGGCGGCCGCCACCGTGGGCGATCTGGCCGAATCGGTGATCAAGCGCCAGGTGGGTGTCAAGGATTCCAGCGACCTGATCCCGGGCCACGGAGGCATGCTGGATCGGATAGATAGCTTGCTCTTTGTGGCTCCCGCGTTATACTATTGTATGGTACTATTCTATTACCTGTAGCACGCGAACCGGAGTCGGCAGACATTGATATGTCACCCGCTACGCTGACCGCCATCCTTGACCTGTCGAATCGAATTCTGGCCTCGGCCAATGTCATCATTGGCTTTTCGCTATTCGTCTATGTGTTGACCCACAACTTGCGCAGTGGGGTGGCGCGGGCATTCTGTGCCCTCACTGCCTTTGTTACGTTGGTGTATGTCGTGGACATCACCATGGCGGAGGTGAGTGGCCAGGCCGCGGCCAACCTCTGGTTGCGCGTCCAATGGCTGGGGATCGCCTTTGTGCCCGCCGCTTACTTTCACTTTTCCGATGCGCTCCTCAAGACCACCGGTGGGAGCACGCCGGCGCGCACCGTGGGTGTGTGGGTGGCGTATAGCATTAGTGCCCTGGCCTTTGCCCTGGTCGCCCTGGGCGATCAGATCGTGGATCAGGTCGCGGTGCGCGGCAACAGCTTTCATCTCACGCCCGGCCCTTATTTCGGCCTGTTTGCCGGGTACTATATCCTTATCAGCCTCATCGGCTGGATCAACATCACCCGGGCCCGCGACGCCTGCCTCACGACGACCTCGCGCCGTCGCATGGCCTATCTCATGGTCGCCTTTCTCGCGCCCAGCGTCGGCGTGTTCCCCTTTCTGCTGGTTCCCACCATGGCGCATGCCCTCTCTGGCAACCTGTTCTCGGTCCTCACGCTGGTGAGCAACATCGGCATCGCTCTCATGACCATCGTCATTGGCTATACCGTGGCCTATCAGGGGGTCCTGCTGCCCGATCGCGTGGTCAAGCACAGGCTGCTCCACTTTTTGCTGCGCGGGCCGGTGGTTGCGATCCTCGTGGTTGCCATCATGCTGAGCATCCCCCACGTGCCACAGATCCTGGGCCTGCCCCGCGAGACGATCATGGTGGTCACCGTGGCCGGCAGCGTCATGACGCTCCAGGTGTTGATCAGCCTGGCCAAGCCCGCCATCGACCGCCTGATCTACAGGCGCGATCGCCAGGAGATCAACTGGCTCCAATCCCTCGATCAGCGCCTGCTGACCAGCACCGACCTGCAGCAGCTCTTGGAGAACACGTTGATCGCCCTGTGTGATCTGTTGCGCGCCCCTTCGGGCTTTATTGTCACGATGCAGGACGATAGTCTGGCGATTCGGGTCTTTTCGGGCTCACGGTCCAACGCCGAGCGCTTTTTGCACGAGTTCTCCGTGCCGCAACTGGTGGAGAAAATCGCCAACAGCCGGAGAGACGAGTTTCTCTCTAACGAGGACTTTGTGCCGATGGATGGGCACTGGTTGTTGCCCCTGCGGAGCCGTAGCGACCAGACGACGCTGGGGCTGCTGGGCATCCGCATCACCCCTGAACAGTCCGTCTACTCGGACGTCGATCTGGAGGCCACGTATGGCCTGGTGCGGCGGGCCGAGACGGCGCTGGAGGATATGCGCCTGCAGCAGCAGGTCTTTGGCCTGATCCAGGCGCTGGACGTCGAGTTGGGCGAGATTCAGGGCTGGCGCTCCAGCCCCTTTGCCGTGAGCGATGCCTCGCTCCAGCATCTGGAGATGAGCCCGGTGCACGCGCCCGGCTTTGCCCAGGCGGTCAAAGAGGCGTTGGGGCAATACTGGGGTGGGCCCAAGCTGAGCCAGTCCTCGCTGCGCCGCATGCGCACCGTGCAGCATGCGATGGGCGAGAACGACAATGTGCCCGCCAAGGCGATCCGCTCAGTACTGCAGCAGGCCATCGAGCGCCTCAAGCCTGATGGGCCACGGTCCATGACCTCGGCCGAGTGGCTGATCTATAACATCCTGGATCTGCGTTTTGTCCAGGGCTATCGCATCCGCGACATTGTGACGCGTCTGGCGGTCAGCGAGTCGGACTTCTATCGCAAGCAGCGGGTGGCCATCGAGCAGGTGGCCGAGACGCTGGCCCAGATGGAGCGGGATTCCACCGAGAGCGCCCCCAGCGCTCAGTCTGCGGGCGGGTCGAACCGATAGACGCGGGTGGGGCCGTGGCGAAAGAGCTCGACGTAGGTCAAACCCGTAAGGCGATGGGGCTCCAGCGGGCCCCCGCGCGTGCCCACAAACAGATGCGTTACGCCCGCGTCGGCGAGGCGCTGCACCAGCGCCGGATCATCCAGACTCTCGGCGGTATCGACCGCCTGGGCCAGCGCAGAGATGGGATCGCGGTAGGCGGGCTCGCCATGGGTATAGAGCAGAGCGGGGAAGGTCACTTGATGGCCCGTCAGGTAGGGCAACCACCAGCCCGCGTCGGTCCCTCGGCGCATGTCGCTCATCCAGGGGCGCGTGTTGATCAGGATCAGGCTGTCCTGCGGCAGGTGGTCACGCACCCACGCGATGGCGGGCAGATCACTGTCGTGTAGCAGGACCGTCGCGACGTTCACGCGGTCGATCTGGCCCCAGGCCCGGCCCACACTGGCGATCACCAGCAGCAGCATCAGGGTGCCCGAGAGGGCCATGGCGACCTGACGCTTGTGAGCCAAACGCCGTACCCGCCTGGCGGGCATCAGGGCGAGATCCGCAACCAGCCACCCGATATAGATACCCACCGGCAGCCAGTAGCTGAAGGCAGCGCTGGTGCC
>SKRJ01000414.1 GCA_007118555.1 Anaerolineae bacterium
GCATACCGCACCCGTACCCCGTCATCCATCGGCACTATCGCCTGCTCTCTAGTTGCGCAAAGATCATGCGTCCGGCCACGGTCTGCAACACCCGGGTCACCACGGCGTCTACGGTGGCGTTCATGTGACGGCGGCCCTCGTCGATCACGACCATGGTGCCATCGTCAAGATAGCCCACGCCCTGGCCCAGCTCTTTGCCCTCCTGGATCACCTGGACGCGCAACGACTCGCCGGGCAGGACCACGGCCTTGACGGCGTTGGCCAGCTCGTTGATGTTCAGGACGCGCACGCCCTGCAACTCGGCCACCCGGTTGAGATTATAGTCATTGGTGAGCACCGGGCAATCGAGCTCCTGGGCCAGCCGCACGAGCTTGGCGTCCACCTCGCCGATATCGGGCAGCAGCCGCTCCGAGATCTCGATCTGGATGCGTTCGTCCTTTTGCATGCGGTTGAGCACATCCAGCCCCCGGCGGCCCCGATTGCGTCGCAGCGTGTCCGCCGAGTCGGCAATGTGCTGCAGCTCGTCCAGCACAAAGCGGGGGACCACCAGAACGCCGCTGACAAAGCCTGCCTTGCGGATATCGGCGATGCGGCCGTCGATGATGGCGCTGGTATCCAGCAGTACGACATCGCGCCGGCGCCGGATCGAATCGCGCACCACGGTCAGCCCCAGAGTGCTGAGGATGTCACGGTCGCGCACGACCATGGTGGTGGCGCCGACAAAGGCCAGGAGCAGGGCGGCTACGAGGGGCAGCGTGTTTCCCCAGGCCCCGGGCAACATGGAGAGGGGGACGGCCAGGAGCATGGCGGCCAGGAGCCCCAGGATGACACCGGCCGCGCCCATGAGGAGCTTGCGGGCATGAACCCGACACAGGCCACGGCAAAAGCCCTCAAAGGGCGTGCGGAGCAGAAAAGGGGCGCTGAGTCCACCGACAACAAACCCAAACACGGCAAGAATAAAAGGATAATAAGAGCTATTCAACGTCTCTCTGACCGAAGCCCAGGTGGCGAGGCCCATACCGGCCTTCCAGCCCACGAGGGCGACAGCCAGGGCGAACAGTAGGCGCAGGGAGAAATGAATGGTCACAAGCCCTCCTGAAGATACAAGATAATAGGGTTGCGCCTCAAGATATGCGATTGTCAACGGCGAGCGGTCTGGACTGTGCGGCACCTCCTTTGTCGTGCAGCATATCGACCGTCGGATACGATGCGCCACCGCGGTAGAAAAGATCGCGAGAATAATAGGTTCGTATAAATGCACGGTGGTGATATATGCGCCGAGATAATAACACGCATATTCCCAATGGTCAACGTTGACAATTGTTCGGCCAGGTTGACGATAAAACGGGCGCCGGAGAGTCCGTGGGGCTGGGGACGATCGTCTGCCGCACCGGTTGACAGGGCGCTTGGGGCCGCCTAGGATGCGAGCAGACGACGGATCAGACGCATTGCGGGGTGGCCATGCGCATTACCTGTCTGGTGGACAACTGCGTGGAGCGGGGCTCGGCGCTGTGGGGCGCACACGGGCTCTCGTTCCTGATCGAGACCGAAGGCGGCAACGTCCTGTACGACGTGGGGCCCGAGCTCGTCGTGCTGGAGCACAACCTGCGGGCCCTGGGCCTGGAGGATACCGAGATCGCGGCGCTGGCCCTGAGCCACGCCCACGCCGATCACACCGGCGCCCTGGCCGGGGCGCTGGACCTCTACCCGGCGGCCCCCGTCTATGCCAACCCCGGCCTGCTAGAGCCGCGCTACTCGGTGCGGGGCGGCGAGCTCCAGGGCGCCGGCATGCAAGATGTCGCGCTCGTGGAGCGGCTCGGGCCGCGCCTGCGCGCCTCGCGCGAGCCGCAAGAGATCGTCCCCGGCTTACGCACCACGGGCGTCGTCTGCCCGCGGCCCTTTCCGCCCGGGATCAGCCAGCATCACCGGGTCAGGCGTGATGGCGAGCTGGTGCAGGACCCCTACGACGACGACATGTCGCTGGTGCTGGACGTGGGCGACGGCATTGCGCTGGTGTGCGGCTGCTGCCATGCTGGGCTGCGCAACACCCTGGCGCTGCTGCGTTCCCAGGATGTCCGCCCGCTGGTGGCCATCGTGGGCGGCACGCACCTGATGGTCGCCAGCGACGCCGAGCTGGAGCAACTGGTCGAGGCGCTCAGGGCCGAAACGATGCCCCGGCTGTACCTCAACCATTGCACGGGCGAGCGCGCCCTGGGCGTGCTACAGCGGGCGTTCGGCGAGCAGGTGGTGGCTTGCCCCGCCGGCACGGTGATCGACCTGGGGTGATGCAGTGGGGCGCTGGCTTCGAGGAGCCGCCGGGCCGTGGCGCCTGGCGGCGTGACCTGGCGAGGAGGAGAGATGAGCGGGCATACGGAAGCTAAGCCGAGAAGGCGGACCCTGCTTGACGTGGCTGTGGACAGACCTATGGTCGCCTCGGCACCGTTCGTGCGTCGTTTTTCCTGCCTATGGCGCGGCTGGGGAACTGGAAAGGAAACGCAATGTTCTGGCAGTCGGTAGTAGCCGGTTTTTCTAACCTGTTTGATTGGCGTCTGCTTGTAGGACTAGCGGGCGTTAGCTTCGTGGCAATAGCTCAGTCCAGCATATCGGCAGCTCTATTGGTGAGCAGCCTTAAGTCTATGAGTCAAGGTAGAGTTAGGGCTTCTTGGCTGTTCTCGACTGTGAGTGGTCATTTGGCTCAAGCCATAGCGGTCTCTGGGTTCGTGCTCTTTTGCCTTCCGGCCATCATTGGCGGCGGCGGATTCACACCGAGGCCCCTCATAGGGCATCTTCTTTGGCTAGTGCTTGGTAACGGTTTCCTTGCTATGCTCATCGTCTTTCTACTCAGCCTAGTCCCATTTCTGGGCAAGATCGTGTCAGAAACACCAGGTCTTGACGTCTTTCTTCAGGGTATCTTTATACTGAGGCCGATAGCGCATAGCCTCTACTATAACATAGCAGATGGAAGGACGCTTCCCAACTCGGCTCTACCTAGTTTCTGGCATAGCCTCGGCTACGTCGTCATCGGACTGATACTGTGCCAGATCGGAATGCACGTGTGCGGGATAGCCCTGTTCGGTGTCTACGAGATAGCGAACGAGATCAGGAAGCGCAGAGATCCCTTGGGCTACATGCTCGATAATCGCGAGTCAGATCCCACTACGTCAATGGAAATCATCGGAGGGTTTGCCGGGACAGTGATTGGCCTTGTTCCTCTACTGATGTACGGTCAGTACATTAGCCTTTCGATGCAGGCGCTGCTGTAGTTGCCTTTGCCGATCTGGAGTAGCCGTGTCCCGTCAGCCCCTCGCTACAGCGATCTCCCGATGGCCGTCGCAATCATCTCCAGCTCGCCCATGAGCCGCGCGAAATCGGAAAAGGTCAGGCTCTGGATGCCGTCGGACAGGGCGTTGGGCGGGTCGGGGTGCACCTCGATCAGCAGGCCGTCGGCCCCGGCGGCGATGGCGGCCCGCGCCAGCGAGGGCACCAGCTCGAAATGCCCCGCCGCGTGGCTGGGGTCCACGA
>SKRJ01000474.1 GCA_007118555.1 Anaerolineae bacterium
CGCAGAGCAGCGCGTCCACGTCAGGCGTCACGAGCTCGCGAATCCCGGGCGAATCGTTGGTGACGAGTGCAAGCCCCAGCGCCCATGCCAGATACGCCTTGATGGGGATCACGCGCTGGGTCTTGGTGGCCGTGCCAAAGACGCCCAGACAGACGCTGGCGCCCGCCACCCGTTGCGCCAGAGCCTCCAGCGGCAGCCACTCGGGCATAAAGCGCACATTGTCGAGCGCGAGATCCCGGGCCATCTGGCGCATCTGGGGGTAGGTCTGTCCCGAGCCCATGAGCTCGAACCGGATGTCGGGTCGGTGACGCAAAAGATGCGCCGCCTGTAGCACCAGCTCGAGGCCGTGCAGGGGGATGAACTTGCCAAAGTACACGACCCGAAACCCATCGCCGCTGGACGGTGGAACCGGCTCCGAAGGCAAGTCATCCGGAGCGCCCACCCAGACCCGTCGCAGGCGCCCGGGGCCGATCCGATAGCGCGACTGGATCAGCGCGCCCTGGGCCTCGGTGTCCACCAGGATGCGGTCGGGCAGCCGGTAGAGCATCTTTTCGGCGCGCAGCAGCCATCGGGCGCTGGCGCTTGTGGCAGACAAGAGATCACGATCCTCGACAATCGTCTCATAGAGCGAGGTGAGTGCATCCCAGAGGAGGGGTGTCCGGCGCAGCCAGGTGAGCAGGCGCGCCAAGAGCAGCTCGGGGTGGCCCGGATGCCCCACGATGACCAGATCGTGCGGGGGGCTCTTGAGGTAGCGCCACGCAAGAAAGGCATGGGCGCGAGCGAGCCGGCACCAGAGCCTCGGTTGCAGCAGCCCCCGGCGGGCCGACGCGACGCGCTCATCGGTGTCGCAAAAGACCGGCTCGTGGATCTCGATGACCTCGACGCCGGCCCTTTGCAGTCCACGGATGATGACGCGATTGCGCACATGCTCACGATCGTAGGCGCCCAGGTAGCAGACGCGCAGGCGCCTGCTCATCCGTTCTCTGGCTCGCGCTGGATCACCAACATGGTGTAATCGTCGGCCTGTGGCAGATTGCCCACGAACTGATAGACGGCGTCGTTGATGCGCTGGATGAGCCCTTCTGGAGGCAGGTCGGCGTTCTCGCGAAGAATCTGCTTGAGGCGAGAGATGCCAAACTCTTGTTCCTCGCCGTTCCATGCCTCGGTGACGCCATCGGTATAGAGAACCAGGGTATCTCCCGGGGCCAACGTGACGGTATGCTCCTCCAGCGCCGGATCCGAGACGATGCCCAATACAATGCCTACCGGCTCTAGTGCGACGATCTCCCGATCGGCGGCGCGCAAGAGGAGCGGGGGATTGTGACCCGCGCGCACAAAACGATACAGGCCCTGCTCGATATCCAGAATGCCATAGACCATGCTGACGAACATGCCCGAGCGCGAGTCCTGCAGGAGGATGCGGTTGGCGCGCTCCAGGGTTGCAGCGGGGCCTCGCGTATCGAGGGCGGCGGCACGCAACACGGTACGGGAGAGGGCCATGTACAGGGCGGCCGCCACACCTTTGTCCGACACATCGGCGATGCTCACACCGAGCTGTGAGCGATTCAGGCGCACAAAGTCATAGTAGTCGCCGCCCACGCCTCTGGCGGCGCGCCACTCGACGGCGATGCGCCAGCCGGGCACCTCGGGGCAGCACTCGGGCAAAAAGCTCGTCTGGATATCCATGGCCAGGTTCATCTCGTGCTCCAGGCGCTCCTGGCGCACGGCCTGTTCATAGAGCCGCGTCGCCGAGATCGCCAGCGAGGTCTGGCTGGCAATTCCGCTCAACAGCGTCAGGCGCCGTCCCGAGAGCGCGGGGGCCGCACGCTGCGCCCCTACGAGGAGCAATCCCAGATCATGCTGATGCGCCCGCAAAGACAGCGCCAGCGTCTCGGCCTCTCCATTGTCCACCGGCGCCAATCCCAGTGCGCTGGCATCCATCGGGGGCGCCAGGATCCTGATGTCGTCCGACTGCTGCAACTCATCGAGCCAGGTCAGCTCGTCGTACGAGTAGAGGGGCGTGGAGGGACGCTCTTGGAGGTTCCTTGTGAGGCCATAGCTCGCTACGCCGGCGTATCGGTGCTGCTCGGGTTGCCGCACCAGAATGGCGCACCACGACACGCCCATGAGCATCGGGATCAGGCGCACTACGGTGGTCACGGTCTCGTCAAGATCATAGCTGCCGCTCGCAATGACGTTGGCCACCTGCAGCAACGCCGTCGATACCCAGGCCTCCTCGCGTTGGGCGGCCAGCAGAGCCGCATTGTCCATCGCCAGGGCGGCCTGGCGGGCAATGCCCTCGAGAACGGTACGCTGGGGCGCGGGGAGCTCCTCCGAGTTGGGTGTTTGGGCCAGCATGACGCCCATCAGCGAACCTCGGGGCGCCAACGGATAGGCCAACACATGATGCCCATTCGTCCGCTCACTGTTCCACAGGCGCGCCAGAGGCCCCAGGGCCTCTAGCTCTGAGATGCCCGTTCCACCCACAGCCACCTGCTTGAGGATCGGAATCTGGTCGGAGGGATAGCGCAACGTGCAGCTCGGAGCCTGGTCTGCGGGCGTGTCATACACAGGCAGGCAGAACTCGTCGGACTCGGCCGAGTACGAGAGCAGTGTACAGTGCTCGACGCCGGTGAGCAGTTGGGCGAGGCGCGAGACCGTGGCGGCCACCTCCTCCAGGGTGCTCTCCTCGGCCAGAGCCTCGGCCACCTGCAAGAGGGCCGTAGAGACCCAGGCCTGCTCCTGTTGGGCGCGATAGATCTGGCTGTCTTCGATGGCAACGGCGATCTGATCCGCCAGGATGCGCAGGATCGATATCTCGTCCTCGTCAAAGCTGCCGTAGCGGTCGCTCTGCAGGTCGAGCACGCCCAGAACACGATCCTCGACCATGAGGGGCAGCGCCACCTCGGCGGCAGCTCGGTCGAGGGCCTCATGGGCCAGGTAGCGTGGATCCTCGCGCACATCGTTGGCGACGATCACCTGCCCGAGGGCGGCGTGCCCGATGAGGCCCTGGCCCCAGGACACGGTGATGCCCCGCTCCTGAATCGTCGGGTTGGAGCTGGCCTGCATGGTGATGATGCGCTTTTTGCGATCCAGTGAAAAGATGCTCACATGATAATAGCCCAGCGTCTCGGCCACCAGCTTGACCGTGTCGGCAAAGAGCGTGTCCAGATCGAGGATCGCAGCGACCTTGCGGCTGACCTCGGCAATGAGCATGAGCTGATCACTACGCTCATGCTCTCTCCGATAGAGACGCGCGCCGTCGAGCCCCAGGGCGATCTGCTCGGCAGAAACGGCAAAGGGGGGCTGCTGGCGCCTGCCAAAGGCGCGCTCCCTGGGCGACTGGAGCGAGATGGCTCCCAGGAATCGGTCTTGGACCACGAGAGGGATGTACAATCCGCTGCGGGCCGGGGTCCCCAGGCGGAGCGGCTCGACGGGGGTGCGATCCAGATCAGGAACCACCAGGATCTGGCGGTGCTCCTTGAGCCAATCATAGGGGCCGCTCCCGATCTCGGCGGCTTTGGTCTCGTCGAGGACGTGGCCTCCTTTGGCAATGGTCAGGTGCCGCGACTGTCCCCTCTCGGGCTCGAGTTGCAGCACAAGGGCTGCCCGGGGGGCCAGGCGCCGCATGTGGGCCGCGATCACGCGATACAGCGAGGCTGGCTCCATGCCTGTCTGCAGCACCTGTTGGCTGAGACCGGTCAGGGAGAGCACGTTCTGATACTGTCTGCGGGCGCGAAACCAGCAGAGGATCAGAACAGCGCTGCCAAGGGCTGCGACGGTCAAGATTACGGCCACCAAGCCGGGCAACGTCAGCAACGCCAGTGATAGGTTGGCGCTCAATCTTGCGGCCATTTGAAGCCAGACTCTCTCTGCTACGTGGTCCGTATGCCGAACACTCGATCGAGCCCAGCCATGCGCAGCACGCGCATGACACGTTGGGGGATGTTGGTGAGGACGATCTCGCTGCCCTCATTGGCCGCCTGGCGGTGGGCGAGTAGCAGCACCCTGAGGGCGCTACTGCTCACGTAGGTAACATCGCCAAGGTCGAGCAGGATCGTGTCGGCCCCGGAATCGAGCAGACGTTGGAGCTGTCCATCCAGCTCTGGAGCCCGCAGGGCGTCATAGCGCCCCTCGAGGGCATAGAGATGATCGTTATTTCGCAAGTCTATCCTTCACCTGTCTGGATACGTTTACGCAAGATGACTTGATTTCCCTTTTCCTTGTCCGAGTGGAACTCGATCCCGTCCGTCAGCTCGCGCATAAAGAACAGGCCCAGCCCGCCGATATCTCGGCTCTCCAGAGGCGCCTCGGTGTCCGGCATGGGCACCTTGGTCGGATCGAACTGCTTGCCAAAGTCGGTCACTCTTACTACAAAGGTTCTATTCTCTACCCAACAGCATACCCGCACCTCACCCATGTTGCCGCTATAGGCATGCTCGATCGAGTTGGTGCAGGCCTCGTCGGTCGCCATCTGTATATCAAACACGTCCGCTTCCGGCACGCCTGCCCGGCGTGCGCTCTGCGTAACGAATTCCGAGATTTTGGCTAGCTGTGACAAATCACTGCGAACGCATAGCTCAAAAGGTGGCATATTGGCCCCTTTGCGCCTGTCAGCTAGAAACTTCCTACGGCTTTTGTTGTATCCGGGTAGGTCTCGATAAAGGAGGAAATACCCGCCAAGTCAAACACCTGAGTAATACGCTCAGGAACGGCCGCCAGGCGCACATCGCCCCGGTTCCATCGCCGACACTCTTTGTAGCCCATCAGAAGCGCGCGGATCGCGGCGCTCGAAAAAAACTGTACGCCGGACATGTCCACGACGATTCGATAGACCCCACCATTCATCGACTCTCTAAAGGCCTCTTCCAGCGCAGGCGCAGTGGCGCTGTCAAAGCGGCCCTCGAGTTTGATGACGTTACAGCGCTTGAGCTCTGTCGTTTCGATGGTCACGAGTTGCCTCCTGGGCGAACGCTGTCTGTTGTTCAACTCTGATCCCATTATACCATACCGATCCGCCACTTCCAATTGGTTTGTTGACCTGACAAGTCCACTTTCGGCCGCTTGGGCGTGACGTCTCAGCCTCCGAGGCGCGGCCTTCCGATGGCGCGGGCGTTGATACAGGATTGTACGTACACCTCGCCGCCATAGGCATCCGAGACGGGCGCATGGCTGTGGCGCTCGTCCACCATGACGCGCACGTCGGTCCCCCCGGCGCTCTCGACCATCTCGCAGGCAAGACGCTCGGCTTCTGCCCGGCCATACGACAGGGCCTGCTCCAGATTCTCCCACTGCGTGCTCCCGTGGGGCAGGTGCACCCGATAGCCCTGCTCCTGCTCTTGTGGCAACACCAGGGCTTGCACACGCATGATGATGCTGCCTACCACAGCACCCAGGGCGTTGGCGACGTCGCTGTGTTTCGGGACCTCCAGGCGGCCGCCCAAGAGCTCGGCCGCGCGTGGAAAGTAGGTCTCGGCGGGCGCGCCAATGCCCACCAGCATGGGGCCCAGCGTGGGGCGAAACCGTATCCTCTCGTCACCGTTTGGGCTCACCAGGCGCGTCAGGGCAGGGGGTGGCAGGGTGTCGGCAGACCCATTGCCATCCTGCACCCATAGCTTTTGCACGACCTCCTCCGCAATGCGAGTGCTGGCCTGCTCCAGGACGCGCCGGCACAGCTCTTTGGGCGTGGTTCCCAGAGCGCCCGCCAGTATCCGAGCGCCATGCACCGCTGCGGTGCTGTTCCATGCACTGTAGCGGCCCAGAACGTGGGCGGCATCGGTGGCCGTAAAGCCCGAGCGAATGACGATGCCCTCGCGCTCCAGGCGGGTCAGATAGCGCTGATACAGGCTGGGGTAGCGCATGATCTCGTGAACGGCGCCCATCGGCAGAGGGCCCTGGCGCAGCGCATCGAACAGCTGGGCGCCAAAGGGGGGATCCTCGCCATTGGCCGTCGGCCAGCTGCGCTGCAGCAGCAAGAACTCGATGTCCCCCGGGTCGGCGACCGGCGCGTCGGCGTTTGCGGCACCGGCGAGCGCCTCCAAACTGTGGACGATGTCGGGGTGGCGCGTGGCCAGCAGGCAGAGGGGGATGGCCCGCTCTGGCCCGAGGGTCAGGGCGCCTTCGTGCAGGCGTACATGGCTATCGCCACCGAGCCCCATCGTGTGAATGTCCACGGCCTCGATCATCGTGCGCCAGCCGCCGACGCGGGCGCCCTGGCGGCTCAATACAGGCTGGCCTCCGTCGATGAGGGCGATGTCGGTGGTGGTGCCGCCCATGTCGGCCACCACGATGCTCTGCTCGCCACACAGGTGGCGGGCCCCCACGACGCTGGCGGCCGGCCCAGAGAGAATCGTCTCGATGGGTCGCAGCGCCGCGACCTGGGCATGGATCAGCGATCCATCTCCTTTGACCAACATCAGTGGAGCGTCGATTCCCAGCGCGTCGAGGGCCGACTCGACTGAGGCGACCAACTCGTGCAGCAGGGGGATCAGGCGGCCGTTCAGGGTCACCGTGGTGGCGCGCCGCAGCGCATCCAGTTGCTGGGTGAGCTCGTGACCGCAGGTGCAGGGCAGGTGCGTGAGCTCGCCCACAAGGGCCTGGACCGCGCGCTCGTGGGAGGGGTTGCGGGTGCCGAAATAGCCCGAGATGGCAAACGCCTGCACATGGGGCGCGTGCTCCAGAATGGCCCGCCGAGCGGCCTCGTAATCGAGAGTGTGACGCTCCTCGCCGTCCATCGTGTGCCCTCCGCCGATCAGGGCATACCGCTCGGTGCCCAGGGCGCGGGCGAGGCTCTCGTGCGGATAGAGCGCGGTGTCATATCCGATCAGGAGCGTACACACCGGCGCGCCATGCCCCTCGACGATGGCGTTGGTGGCGAGGGTGGTCGAGAGCGACACAAGGTGTATATCGTCATGGGCCGACGCATGGATGGCCTCCACCGCCTCTCGGATCCCAACGGTGAGATCGTGCCGGGTGGTGAACGCCTTGGCCGTGGCCAGCACGGTGCCTGTTGTATAGTCCACCAGTACGGCATCGGTGTAGGTGCCGCCGGTGTCAATGCCTATCGCAAGTTTCATGAGCTCCTCGATCCCAGGGTTCGCGCCCAAGTGATCTCGATTGTTACCGGCGCACCAGCTCGGCGTCGCGCAGGAACTGTTGGGCCATCCGATCCACGCGGCCCTGTCCCGCCACCAGTTGTTGCTCCATCCTGGCCAGGCTCGCGGCATCCAGGTTGGCCGTCAGCTCGGCCAAGAGGCGCTCTAGCTCGGGATACTCGCCGAGCACCGAAACGTGTACGGTGGGCGCCAGGCTGGAGGCGGGAAAAAAGGCGCGGGCATCCCGCAGGGCAACGAGGGCGCCTCCATAGGGAGGCAGGTCTCTGCCGTAGCCGACCGCGACATCACACGTACTGTCCAACAGGCCCTGGTACGCCTCGCCATGATCCATGAAACGCACCAGGCTCCCCTTGAACCGAAACCGGTACACCCGTTCCATGCCACGGATGCCCCAGGGCGTATCATACAGCTCCTCGGGGACACAGAGCACCAGATTGGGATCGGTGCGGCTGATGTATTGCGCCAGCTCTGTGATGCTCGCCAGCCGATGCTCGGCGGCCGTCTCCCTCGCGACCACCAGCGACATCCGCGCCGACCAGTTGACAGGGTTGAGCCAGACGATGCGGTTCAGGATATCCTGCTCCTTGACCCGGCGGAACAGCTCGGTCTCGCTGGTGATCGGCTGATCGTGGTTGAGGTGGTTATGCCAGGTATGGCCCGTCTCTTGCCATACGAGACCGACCCTGCCGGTCTCCAGGGCTCTGCGGGTCATCCATTCCTCTTGCAAGCCGGTGCGGATCTCCACGGGATAGCCGCGATCACGCAGGAACTGGGCCGTCAGCTCGGCCAGGAGCTGCTGGCTGGCGCGCGCGTCGGCGGCAATGACGATTGGCTCGCCAGCTCGGGTTGGCCTGGCGCGGCATCCGGCAACCAGCAGGAGCAGTACAAGCAGGATGATGGCGACGATCGCCCTGGCCCGACGCAGTTCGCTCTCACAGAGGATACTTGACATAGTGCCCGCCTTGCCATGTCGTGGTGAGAACGGTCTCCCCGTTCGTCAGATCGCGCAGCAGGTCGCTCACTGTGGCGCCTTGATCAAAGGGCACGCTCAACGTCAGTGTAGCGCGCTCCCCAAAATCCTCTTCCCGAATGATGACCTTGTACTGGGGAAGCAGATAGACGAGGTTGCCATACAACGAGTAATCCACGGTAATCGAAGCAAACCGATGATAGATCAACTCGGCGGTGGGCAGCTCCTCCAACGCCATGCGCACGCATCTGCTATAGGCGCGCACCAGCCCGCCCATGCCCAGCTTGACGCCGCCAAAGTAGCGGGTGCCTACGGCTACGACCTGGCGCAACTGGCGCCCCTCCAGCACGGCCAGCATCGGGCGCCCGGCGGTGCCGCCCGGCTCTCCATCGTCCGAGGAGCCGATCTCTACCTGAGGAGTACCGTCGATGCGATAGGCCCAGGCGTGGTGGTTGGCGTCAGGGCGCGCCTGGCGTATCTCTTCCACGAACGCCTTGGCCTCGTCTGCCGATTCGACGGGCGCCACCGTTCCCACAAAGATCGACCCTTTGACGCGGATCTCGGCTTCGGCAACGCCATTGGGCACGACGAAACGCAGATCCTGAGCGAGGGGTTCCCTCATGACAAATCCTCCAGGGGGCGACTGTTGATGTCAGGCGCAGTCTTTCTGGCAGGATCATCCGTTGGCTCGGGCCTCTTGCCTACCTTGCGCGCAAACAGTAGATAGCCCGTGTGCCCGACCATCGTATCCTCAGGGCGTAATCGACCAGGCACCGGCTTGTAGTATCTCAGGAGCGTCTCCAGGACTTGGATGGCGATAAAGGGCCCCCGGTCCAGTTCCTGGAGCAAGATCACGATCTGGTTGGTCGTGGGAACGAGCACACCCAGGTGCCCGCCGTCGGCCAGCGCCTCGACCGCCTGTGGTATATAGTCCCAGGGTTCGCGGACATCGAGAAAGAGGGCATCCACGTCATGATGGAGGAACCCCTGGGCAATGTCCCGCTCGACGAACTCGACACCGGCGCTCAGGTCGGCTCGCTCCACGTTACGGCGGGCGACCTTGAGCATCTCGGGGCGGGTCTCGTACGAGTAGACGGCTCCGTCGGGCGATACGGCGTTGGCGAGGGCCATGGTCAGCGCGCCGCTACCGGTGCCCGCCTCGATCACGCGCCGTCCCGGGCGCATGTCGAGTTGGAGCAGAATCTGGCCGATCTCCTTGGGGTAGATGATCTGGGTGACACGCTTGAGCGCCATCAGCTCGTCGTGGATCGAGGGGCGCATGAGGTAGTAGACCTCGTTCAAGTGGGTGATCACGGGTTTGCCATAGGGAGCCCCGATCATGGCATCGTGCTCGATAATGCCCTTGTGGGTGTGAAAGCGATCTCCACGTCTCAGGTCAACAAAGAACCGTCTGCCTTGCTTGGACAGCAAGAGGACACGGTCGCCTATCTGCGCTGCGGGCACGCGGCTCCCCCCCCCCGGTATGGAACGTCATAAGAGTGCAAAGAACAGAGATGATTCAGTAAACCTCTTGATTATAGGCCGCGCTTTGCCCTGTCGCAAATGAGCGCGGGCGGGGCGCGCGTGCAGACGCACGCGATGGGTTGGGGGGGACGGCCTGTCTGCCGGAGGCTAGTAGCGTGACAACATGCGCAAAGCGCTGGGCACGACCTCGATCTGGATCTCGTGCGCGTAATCGATCAGGATCTCGCCATCGACGTGTAGATGGAGCGGATCGTCGGAGCGAATCTCGATCTTGCGGGCCCTCTCTGTGGAAACAGCGGGGTGAGTCAGGTGGGTGCCGCGCATAAAGCGGGGCACGAGGCGGAGCATCTCGAGCCGCGAGACAGCGCGAGCGATGACGACATCCAGCACGCCATCGTCAAAGCGCGCTTCTGGGGCGAGGTGAAAGGTGCCCCCCTCACGCGGGCCATTGCAGATCGTGAGCATCAACGCATCCAGCTCCTGCGCCTCGCCATCCAGGGTGAGCTCGACGTGGGGGATCTTCATGCTGATAAAGATCGTCTTGAGGACCGCCGGCAGATAGAGCGCGATGCCGCGCAGATGCTTGATCTTGCGGGTCTCGATCACGACCATGCCGTCGAACCCGATGCCTACCGTGTTGTCAAAGTAGCGCTGCAGCGAGCCATCGATCGTAAGCAGGCCCAGATCCACGACCTGGGTCTGTCCGGCGGCGATCACATCACAGGCCTCATGAACATCGCTGGGAGCCCCGTTCATGACCGCAAAATCGTTGCCCGAGCCGGCCGGAATACAGGCCAACGTTCCTGTGGGATGGCCGTTAGAGTGGATCATCATCCCATTGATGACCTCGTGGGTGGTGCCATCGCCACCGACGGCGACGATCGTTTCGTATCCCTGGGTCGAGGCGAGGCTGGCGATCTCGATCGCATCGCCAATGCCACGGGTCCGCACGAGATCAAAAACGAGCCCCTGACGTCGCAGGCAGCGCTCGATCTCGGGGATGATCGTGGCGCCATACCCTTTGCCTGCATTGGGGTTCACGATGACCATGGTCTTGGGCATGCGCGCATACTCCTGGCGCAGAAATCTATGCTACACAGTCTACAAGGGAAACACGATTCAACCAAAAAGGATGCGAAAGAGTAGGATAGCCGCGCCCGCTCCTGGCAAGCGCGGCTGGAGGAGCTTGCTAGGCGAGGCGGCGTATCACGCCAATGACCTTGCCCTGGATGTCCAGATTGCGAGGATGCACATAGATCGGGTCCATGGTAGGATTGGCGGGCTGCAAACGCACCACCGTACGTCCGGGCTCCCAATGGAATCGTTTCAGGGTGGTAGCCTTTTCCTCCCTGAGCCAGGCAGCCACCATGTCGCCATTCTCGGCCGTTTGCTGGTGCCGCATGAGGACAATGTCGCCGTCATGAATCAGCGCGTCGATCATGGAATCGCCACGCACCTGCAGCGCATATACGTCCCGCGGGTTGCCCACCACATCGCTGGACACACGGATGGCCTCGGCGTCGGCCAGAGATACGTTGGAATCATAGACCGGCAGCGGCTCGCCGGCGGCGATGGCCCCCAGCAGCGGAATAGACAGCAGCTCGGTCCAGGTGGCCTCGTCCGGAGTCGGATCGCCACTCTCCTCGACCTCGCTGGAAACAAGCCGCAACCCGCGCGAGATGTCGCGATCTCGCATCAGGAATCCCTTGCGCTCCAGCGCATTGAGATTGTAGCTCACCACCGAGGTCGAACTGATGCCCACACTCTCGCCGATCTCACGGATGGTGGGCGGATATCCGTACTCTTCCGTGTACTCTTGAATGACCTGCAGGATCTTGCGCTGGCGTTCCGAGAGCTTGGGTTGCGTTGTCATCGGTACGGTCTTCCTTTCGCGTGGCTTGTTTCGCTTGCATTATACCGGGAACATATGTTCTATGTCAAGTGTGAGATTTTCTTCTGTACCGCACGGGTCTGCGCTCTTAACAGGGGCATCGATGCGTGACACTGCCGGGCGTTCGAGTGTTGACAACCGGCCTGCTTGCCTGTATGCTACCGGTACCCCACCGGGGTAAGCAAAAAAGTCCGTTGACAAGGAGCAACATGAGCCATTCAGAGATCAAGCTGCTGGCGAAAGACATATCCTGCGATCATTGCGCTATGGCCATCCGGCGAGAGCTGCAGGAGGTAGAGGGGGTTCGTGTCGTGGACGTGAATGTCCCTGACAAGACGGTGACCCTCTCCTACGACGATCAGGCCGCGCTCGCCCGCGCCATGGACCTGATGCGCGAAATCGGCTATCCGGCCGAGCGTGCCGTCGAGTGACGCCCACGTTCCATGAGGCTGACTCGTCACCATGTCGCTCGTTTGGTGCGCATGGTCCGGAGGTGTAGAATCGGCAAGTAACGTCAATCGCGCCTGCCCACATAGGGAGGAGGCTTTCGATCCGATGCATAGATTTCCCTGGGTGCTGGTTTCCGTAGTGCTGCTCGTCGCAATCGTTCTGGCCGGTTGTGCCATGGGCCAGCCCCCCGCGGTCGCGCCCACGGCTACGCCCGAGCCCCTGGGGCCCGCGGAGCCGACCCCCACGCCTGCGCCCGCACCACAGGGCCCCGAGCCCATCGTCAAGGGCATGGAGGCGCCCGATTTCGCGCTGGTCGATCTGGACGGCGTCGAGCACTCTCTCAGCGACTTTCGGGGCCAGGTGGTGATGCTCAACTTTTGGGCCAGTTGGTGCGGCTTTTGCCGGGCCGAGATCCCGGACATGAATGTGGTCTATGACGAGCTCGCCGACCAGGGTTTCGAGATCGTCGCTGTAAACTTGGGCGAGGATCCCGATCACCTGCGCTCGTTTGCTGCCGAGTACGAGATAGAGTTTCCTGTCCTGACCGACGTCGACGGTGTGACGGTGCCTCTCTATTCGGTCCGTAGCATCCCGACCAGCTACTTTTTGGACGCCGAGGGTGTGGTGCAGGTGATCTATGGCGGGGCGATCCCTGAGGACACCTTGCGCAGCATCGTGCAGTCGATGCTGGAACAATAGCAGGTACTCGTATGGGAACACCCTTTATGGAGCAAGAGAGGGCGCCCGCCGGGAATGCCCTCTCCTCGCAACGTA